>DAIERN010000082.1 GCA_027346765.1 Chloroflexota bacterium
AGCACCTGGTCTTCAGGGTGGCCGTTGGCCATGAGTGCGCCGGCGTTGGTCAGCACCGCTGGGCCATCAACGGACTGGCCATCGACGGCCGACGTCAACACGTACTCGCCGTTCTCATAGCTGATGGTCGCGTTCACGGGCGCTGCCTGGGCGGTCGCGACAAAGGCGTTGACCTGCTGGGCGAGCTCGTCGGCGTTATAGGTGGTCACCGCATCGACCGCGCCGCCATTGGAGGCAAACGCCGCCTGGATCGTGGCGTCGAGATCGTAGGCGCGGCTGACGGACGCGTAGGTGACGTCCGTGGTGAGCGCGCCGATGTTGATCGTGAGCTTGCCGGCGGCGCTATCAGGCAGTCCGTTGGCGAGCGCGATGCGCGCGTCGTCCTGGTTCATGCCGCCAACGCCGACGCCGTTCACGGTCACGCCGGCGGGGATAAGCCCGTCCGTGCTGACCGGCGCAGGTGTCGCCGTGGGCACGGGCGTGTTCTGCGGGGTGGGCGAGTTGCCGGCGCAGGCGACGAAAATGATCGTCGCGAGGATCGCGGTCAGACAGATGCCAAAGACAACGGCAAAGGGCCGCCAGGGGTTGGCGGTCCGGGGACGGTGGTTGTGGCGGGCAGGCGGCATCGTCGGGGCGTGATCAGTCGTCAATTTGGATCCTCAAGCTGCGCCAGCGAGGTCTGCCTGCTGCCCGGCACGGCGGCGGCGAGCTTCCTCAGGTACTTGGTCTCTGGCGTGATAACTGCTGCGGACAAGCGGGCCGGATTCAACGTGCTTGAAACCCAGGGCCAGCGCTTCAGTCCTCATTTGCTGAAATTCGCTGGGTTCATAGTAACGCTCGAGAGGCAAATGTTGTTCCGAAGGGCGCAGGTACTGGCCGATGGTCAGGATGTCGCAGTCGACCCCGCGCAGGTCGACGAACGCCTGGTGGAGCTCTTCCCGAGTCTCCCCAAGACCGACCATCAGGCTTGACTTGGTGTGCACCGTGCCTGGCTTTCCAGCGATTTCGAGTGCCATTTCCTTGGCCCGCGCAAGCACCTCAAGCGAGCGGCCGTAGCGCGCTCGCTTGCGGACCGGCTTCTGGAGTCGCTCCACGGTTTCAAGGTTGTGGTTGAGGATGTCAGGCTGAGCCTCCATGACAGTCCGCAAAGGGGCGTCACTGCCATTGAAATCAGGTATCAGCACTTCGACGCCCATGGAAGGTACGGCGTGACGGAGCTGGCGGATCGTCTCGGCAAAAATGTGCGCGCCGCCGTCCGGCAGATCGTCGCGGGCCACGCTCGTGACGACGACGTGCTCGAGCTGCATCTGGGCGATCGCCTCAGCGACGCGCGCGGGCTCGTCCTCATCGTTCCACGTTGGCCGGCCGGTCTTGACGGCGCAGAACCCGCAGGCGCGGGTGCACACGTCGCCCAGGATCATGATCGTCGCGGTGCGCTGGTCCCAGCACTCCCCGATGTTGGGGCAATGGGCTTCCTCGCAGACCGTATTGAGCGTGAGGCCGCGCAGGATCTTCTTGAGATCCTGGTAGTTCTCGCCGCTGGGCATGCGCGCTTTGATCCACTCCGGATGGCGCCGCAGCGGGGTGCTGCCGTCGGCCGCGGGCGCGCTGAAATCGCCGCCGCCCATGGCGATAGTCGGGGGAAGGTGGGGGGTGTGTCCGCCCGCCACGCCCGCTGCCGGGGCTGGCTGGAACATCGGGAGCTCGCGACCCATAACTTGGGGAAAGTTTACCGGTTCAGTCGGGTTTACGGGTTACGCGATCGCGCGTACGTGTAGTACTACGTGGCGGGTCCGTAGGTTTCTTTGAGGCCCTGCTCCAACGGGCGGGCGGTGAAACCCAGCTCCTTGATCGCCTTGGCGGAGCTCGCCCAGTAGGTGACGTCGTCGCCGGCGTCGATCGACTCGGTCAGCCCGGGTGGCGCGCCGGCCAGGTTGATGCCGTGGCGTTGGAGGAAGGCGATGAGTCGGAGGATCCTTGTGGGCCAGGTGAAGCGCGGCAATCTGTGTCCACTCGCCTTCGCGGCGACGGCCATGGCCTCGCGCAGCCGGAGCGGCGCGCCCGCGAGAACGTAGGACTGGCCAACGCGCCCGCGGATCAGCGCCGCGACGATGCCGTCGGCCAGGTCATCGACATGAACGAGTGCGAGACCGACATCCACCAGGGCGAGGTAGGGTAGCTTCCCGGCGTAAGCGGCCGCGAGCTGGGCGCCGACCGCCGAGTGGTCGTGCGGCCCGTAGACCTGCGCCGGTTGGACGATGACGATGGGCGCGCCCTGCCTGATCCTTTGTTCGGCGGCGCGGTGGGCGAGGAACTTGGACTCGTCGTAATAGGAGAGGAAGCGGCCCTGTTTGGTGGCGGGGTCGCGGCGATAGCTTTCGTCGACCACTTTGCCGTGGGTGTCACCGAAGACGTTGACCGTCGAGACGTAGACGATGCGCCGCGCGTTGGCGGCGATGGCCGCGTCCAGGACGCGTTCCGTGGTGCCCAGGTTGGCGTCGAGCATTCTTGGCTGCTCGGCCCTGGCGATGCCCACGCGGTACTCCCCGGCCGCGTGGATGACGCCGTCCGCGCCGGCCATCGCTGCCGCCATCGCGGCGGTGTCCGTCAGGTCGCTCTGCACCAGCGTGACGTGCGGCTGAACGAGGTGCGCTGCCCTGTGCGGGTCGCGCACCAGCGCAACGGTGTCCACCCCGCCGGTCGCGAGGCGCTTGATCAGGGCGCGGCCGATGAACCCGGCACCGCCCGTGACTACGACGCGCACGTTGTCGCGTGCCGCCCTTGGGCTACCAGATCGACAGGGTCGAGTCGACCGACTCCAGCCAGCGCTTCACGTCGTTGATGAACCTGCCCGCCTGCGCGCCGTCCGTCGCGCGGTGGTCGAAGCCCAGGCACATGTACATCATGGGCTTGACCGCGATCGCGTCCTTGCCGTTGCCGGCGTCGACCACGACGGGGCGCTTGACGATCGATTCCATCGTCAGGATGCCGACCTGCGGCGCGTTGATGATGGGCTGGGTGATCAGCGAGCCAGTCCAGCCGGTGTTGTCGAGCGTGAACGTGCCGCCGCTGATGTCGTCAAGCGTCAGCTTGCCGGCGCGCGACTTGTCCGCGAGGTCGCGAATCTGGCGGTTGAGGCCGTGGACGCTGAGCCGGTCGGCGTCCTTGATGACCGGCACGACGAGGCCGTCGTCGACCGCCACGGCGATCCCCAGGTTCACTGCCGCGCGGCGCCAATGCCCCTCGTCGGTGTAGTGCGCGTTGAAGTCAGCGTGGACTTTCAGCGCTTCAACCGTCGCCTTGGCGACGATCGCGTCGAACGTCAGGCCGATCCCTTCTCTTGACTGGTAGGTGGCCTTGTTCGCGTCGCGCAGCGCGACCACGCCGCTCATATCGACCTCGACCACGGTGTACGCCACGGGGATGGCGAGGGCCTTGGTCATCTGGGTGGCGATGGCCTTGCGCATGGGGTTGGCGGGCTTGAGCGAGTCGCCCGCGGCGACCGGCGATGGACCCGACGGAGCCGATGGGGCGGACATCGCCGGAGCTGCCGGCGCTGCCTGCGCAGCCGGAGCAGCCGCTGCGGGTGCCGCCGGCGCTGGCGCGGCTGCCTGTGCCGCCGCGCCGCCCGACTCAACGAACTTCATCACATCGTCGCGGGTGACGCGGCCACCATGACCGCTGCCCGTCACCATGGACAAGTCGACGCCATGCTCTCTGGCGAGGCGGCGCACGGCCGGGGTCGTGGGACCGCTGTACGCATCCGCTGTTGCGGCGGCGCCATTGCCACTCGTCTTGCCGTTGCCGCCCACATGGGTCATTGGGGCCGCGACCGCTGTCTGTGCTGGGGCGGGCTGGGCAGTCGGCTGTTCGACCGATCGGGTGGGCGATTCATCGGAGCCGCCCGGGCCGGTGCCAGCGCCGTAAGGGCCGGCGGCAGGAGCAGGTGCTGCGGCGGGTGCAGGTGCCGGTTCGGCTGCGGGTGCTGGGGCTGGGGGTGAGTCGGCTGCAGCTTGTGCGCCGGCGCCCTCGATGACCGCGATATCCGTGTTGTTCGGGACGGTCTCGCCTTCCTGGACGAGGATCTGGGTCAGGGTGCCCTCGTAGGGTGACGGCACCTCCGCGTTGACCTTGTCGGTGATGACCTCAACGATGGGCTCGTACTTGTCGACGTGATCGCCGGGCTTCTTCAGCCACTTGCCGATCGTGCCCTCGGCAACGCTCTCGCCGAGTTGGGGCATCTGAACCTTGGGCATCTGGGGACGATCTCCTCGCAGGCAGCGTTCTCTGGCGAACATCGTAACCCGTAAGCGGGCGATAAGTGCCGCTGGCCATCATGCCGGGCGTGGATGACCAACGCGTGGGCCGCGTCGTTCGGGCGCTGCGTCGGCGGCGCGGTTGGCGGCAAATCGACCTCGCCGCGGCGGCCGGCTGCTCGCAGGGAATGGTCTCGCTCATCGAGCGCGGTCATATCGATCGAGCTTCACTGCGGGCGGTGCGGAGGATCCTCGCGGTCCTGGATGCACGCGCAGTCGTGACCGTGTACTGGCGCGCAGGCGATCTGGATCGCCTGCTCGACGAGGATTCCGCTGTCGTCGTCGCTGCCATCTCGGGCCAGCTCCGCCGGGCAGGCTGGCTCGTCGAAACTGAGGTCACCTACGCCCGCTTCCGCGAGCACGGCTCGTACGATCTGCTCGCGTTCCACCCGCTTATGGGCATCGTCCTGGTGGTGGAGATAAAAACCGACCTTCCGTCAGTGGAGGCCACTCTGCGCAAGCTGGACGAGAAAGCGCGCCTCGCGCCATCGATCGCCCGCGAACGGTTCGGTTGGCAGGTCCGTACCACCGCGCGGCTGCTGGTCTTGCCGGACGAACGAACCCTGCGTCGGCGCGTCGAACGCCACCGGGACCTGCTCGACGGCGTGTTCCCAACTCGCTCGGTGGGTGTGCGGCGCTGGATTAACAAACCGAGTGGCTCGATCTCCGGGCTGTGGTTTGTGACAGTTACGAATCCCGGTCGTGGTATTCAGAGACCCGGCGTGAGGGCCCGCGTGCGGAAAGCGCCGAAACCGTCACTCAACATCGGGGTTACTACCTGACGGGGAATCGGTGACTAACACTGCACCCATTCGTAAGTGGCGAAACCCCGGGAGTGGCCGGGGCGGGAGCGGGCGCGCGGGTTGAATATGAATGCTGGTCGCAATAGGTGACGAGGACGGCGTCAGTGGGAGCGGGCTAGAGGCGCTTTTCCATCTGGACGTTCGTCTCGAGGTAGCCCAGGCGCTTGTACAGCTGCCGGGCGCGGCTGTTGTGGGCGAAGACGTGGAGCCCAATGGTGGCGATGCCGTTCGAGCGCGCCCAGTCTTCGAGGGCGAGCAGGGCCGCGCTGCCTAGGCCCTGGCCACGCCGATCGTCGGCGATCTCGATGTCGTAGATGAAGGCGTGGCCGGGCCGGTGCTCGGTGCCCACCCAGAGGATGCCGGCATCAGCGCCGTGGGCGTCGCGGACGGTCCACAGGAACTGGCCCGGCGTGGCCAAGCCGCGCGGCAGGATCTGCACGAACTGCGCCTCCGCCTTGGCGGGCGCCTCTTCCGCCGTCCAGCCGCCGGACTTCACGTGCTCGGCGGCGTACTCGCGCACGCCCTTGTCGCGCCACACCAAGTAGGCGGCTTCAGTCATGGGGACCAGGTCTACGGCAGCCACGAGCGTGGGCTGGGGCTTTAGTAGGCGGCGAGGCGCCGGGCGGCTTCCGCGATGCGCTCGGGATTGGGCATGAACCAGTCCTCGAGGACGTGGTTGTAGGGCACGCCGGGGACGTCTGGCCCGGTGACGCGAACGATGGGTCCGTCGAGGGACTCGAAGGCCTCCTCAGCCAGGATCGCGGCGATCTCCGCGCCGTAGCCGCCGAACCGGTTGTCCTCGTAGACCACGACCGCCTTGCCCGTCTTGCGGACGCTCCCCAGGAGAGTCTCGCCGTCCAGCGGACGGAGCGTGCGGACATCGACCACCTCCGCACTCACGCCGTCGGACGCGAGCAGCTCAGCGGCTTCCAGGGCGTACTGCGCCATCAGGCCGTAGGCGATCAGGGTGACGTCGGTCCCCTCGCGCGTCACCGCAGCTTTGCCGATGGGGATCGTGTAGTCCCCGTCGGGCACGTCGCCGCGCACGGAGCGGTACATCTTCTTGTGCTCGAAGAAGAGCACCGGGTCGTTGTCGCGAATGGAGGTCCGCAACAACCCGCGCGCGTCGTACGGCGTCGACGGGATGACGACCTTCAGACCGGGGATGTGGGCGAAGAACGCCTCGACGCTTTGCGAGTGATACAGCGCGCCATGAACGCCGCCGCCGTAGGGCGCCCGCAGCGTCATGGGGCATGAGAAGGCGCCGTTGGAGCGGAAGCGCATCCGCGCCGCCTCGGACAGGATCTGGTTGAACGCGGGGAAGATGAAGTCGGCGAACTGGATCTCCGGTACCGGGCGCAGGCCGTACATCGCCATGCCGATCGCCATGCCCA
>DAIERN010000083.1 GCA_027346765.1 Chloroflexota bacterium
ACTGGCGTTTCTGGCTCGGCTGGGTGTCGCCGTCGAAGTCGCCGGCACGGTCGGTCTGGCGGCATGGTTGCTGCTGACTGACCGCCATCAGGACGTCGGCGTGATCTTCCAGACCAGCGGCGCTGGCGCCGGTGACTACTTTGGGGCGTTCCTGGCCGCCGGTCTAGCGGCGGTCTGGGTGTTCTACGGCTTCGAAGCGTGCGGCGACATCGCCGAGGAAGTTCACGATCCCTCGACCAAGGTGCCGCGGGCAATGATGTGGACGCTCCTCGTGGGTGGCGTGACCACGATCTTCCTTGTCTTCGCGCTGATTCTTGCAGTGCCTGACATTGCTGCGGTCATCGCCGGCACTGATGCGACGCCCATTGACTCGATCCTGGCATCGCAATTCGGCGACGTTGGCTCCAAGATCGCGCTCGCCTTCATCCTGTTCGCCTTCGTGTCGTGCACGATCGCGATCCAGGGCGCGTCGGTGCGGCTGGTTTACTCGTTCGCCCGCGACGGGATGATCCCCGGTGCACAGATGCTGTCACGGGTCAATCCGCGCTTCCACATGCCGCCAGGCGCGGTCGTGGTGGCGGTGGTCATCCCGGTGATCATCACGCTCCTGCCGTCGGCAACAGTGGCCAAGATCATCACCTTTGCAACGGTGGGCATCTACCTGGGCTTCCAGGCAGTCGTCCTCGCGGCGATCATCGCACGCCGTCGCGGCTGGGTGCCCAGCGGCAAGTTCTCGCTCGGCCGATGGGGCATGGCCGTGAACCTTCTGGCGTTGGTCTATGGGGTGTCGGCAATCATCATCCTGTCGCTGAAGACACCGGCCGCGACCGATGACTTCTTCGACAAGTGGCTCGTGCCGGTCAGCGCGGGCGTCGTGGCCTTGATCGGCCTCGCGTGGTTGCTGATCGCCCGACCCACGGTCAAGGTCCAGGAGGATGCTGCGGCAGATACCGCCAGCGCATAACCCCCACTGGGTTCAGTACAGAAAGCGGCTCCGGGGTCCGGGGCCGCTTTCTTGGTTGAAGGGCTACGGCAGCGCGGCGCCTCTTAAGGGGTCGGGGTGGCCGTAGGGAGCGGAGTCCAGCCCGGCTGGGGGATGCACAGGACGTCGCCCGGCCGGATGTCGCTGTAGTCCTGCCGGCCGGGGAAAGGCAAGCCGTTGAAATCGGCGATATCGGTCGGGCTGACGCCGTACGTCTCGCCGATCTTGACCAGGAAGTCGCCTGACTTGACGGTGTACGCCTCGTAGCCGCCGCACTTGAGGCTGGGGTCAGGGATCACCAGCACGTCGCCCGCGTGGATGATGTAGTTGGGCGGCAGGAGCTGTGGGTTGGCCGCGATCAGGTCCGCCACTGAGATGCCGTACTTGTTGGCGATGAGCGTCAGGTTGTCACCCGCCTCAACGGTGTAGGTGCCACCCAGGCTGGGCCGGACGGTAGGCGCAGGTGAGGGCGTCGCGCTCTCGAGCGGGCTGGGCCTGGCAGTGAACGTGGGCAGCGGCCCGGTGTTGGGCGGCGGGGTTGGCGACGCGTTGGCGCCACCGGGCACGGCCAGCAGGTTCGTGAACAGGCCGACGCCGATGACGGTCGTCGCGACGGCGACCACAAGCAGCGTGTTGACCACGAGGGAAAGGCGCATCTCTCAGAGTTTAGTCAACGGGGGCTCAGCCTGCGCTTGCGCGACCGGGCGTGGTGCGACCCGCACCCCACACCTCGGGACCGCAGATGAACGGCCGCGGCGCCACGGCGTGCGCGGCGCGCCAGGCTGGCATCTCAGCGAGGGAGCGCGGCAGCCGGCCGTCGTCAAACATCGCGTCCACCTGCGCGCGCACGTCTGCGAAATCGCGCCATTCATGGAACGGCCAACCCTCGTTCATGCAGATGCGGACGAGCGCGCCCGTGGCAAACGTGACGTCGGCATGCGCGGCCGCGTAGCGATCGCTGGTGCCGTCACCGATGAACACGACCACCCGGCCCGCCTCGTGGTGCAGCCGGACTCGCTCGCGCTTGCACGTTCCACACACGAAGCACGCCGGATGGCTATACGGAAACGACATGCCCGCGCCGCCGTCGGCGACGGTGTTGTCGTTGGTCGCGACCGGGACGTCGGCCAGGCCCAACGCCGCGAGATTCGATCGAACGTAGAAGCCAAGGCCGTCGCTCACGACCTCGACCAATGCGCCGCGATCGCGGGCGGCCTGCACGAACGCGGCGAACGTGGTGTCCTGCGGCATGGCCGCAGCCTCTGTGCGAAGCAGCTCGGCGTCGTGCGGCAGGACCTCCATGTCCCACTGCATCAACTCGCGCGAGCCGACCATGCCGGCGTCGTATTGCGCGTCCTTGCGGGCGATCTCAGCCTTATCCGGGAAGTGCCGCGTCAGCAGCTCGTCGCCGATATCGACGAGCGAGATGGTGCCGTCGTAATCGACCAGGAAGCTGACCGGGGCTCCGCCAGCTGGGTCGGCCGGTGCCGGTATTCCGGCCCGGTCGGGCGTGTCGGCCGGGAGCTTGCTCAGGCCTGGCTGTCGCCTCCGCTGGCGGCGTCGGTGGAATCCATGTCCAGCTCGATCGCGTCGTCATCGGCTTCCTCGGTCAGCTTCAGCCAGATGAAGAGTCCGGCGAGAGCCACGAGCGGTATGACGACGACCGCTGCAAGGAGCAGCAGGATGAGCATGAGAAGCAGTCTTATGAGTCGCATCACAGGACCTCCTGTCACTGGGCGTGTCCAGCGTAGCGCATGCGGAGCGTAGGGGGCCCGGGCAGGCCGATCAGCTACCCCGGGCGCGCGCTCCAGCGGCAATCATCGCCGCCATCTCATCGCGGGTGAACTCGACGATCATGTGCCGCAGCCCGGCGCGCGTCTGCATCAGCAGCCGCACCACGAATTGCTGTTCCTGCTCGAAGAAGAACACGTCGCGCGGCTGTTGCTGGTCGAGGTAGACACCCAGCGCGCGCAACGCCGGCTCGTAGAACGAGGGCAAGCTATCGGCTGGCGGCGCTCCCTTGGGCCGGCGGCGCGCGACGGCCTCTTCGACGAAGCGCGCGATGTCATCCTCGCGCAGCACCACGGTCTCCTTGCGCAGGCCAGCGGCCGGATCCTGCCATACCTGCCGCTCGTCCTCGATGAGGGTCAGGCCCTGGATGATGAAGCCGTCCTCGGTCTCGTTGAGCGTGATCTCGCGCATGCCGCGCTGATCAAGCAGCGCGCCGATCGAACGCAGCACTTCCTCGTAGTTCTGGCGCGGCGCCCCTTCGTAGATGCGCATCAGCTACTCAGCACGGACTCGGCGGGCCTGACGGCTCAGGGCTGCTCGAGGGCAGCTCCATAGGGCTCGCGGACGGTACGGCGCCGCCACTCTTGTACAGGCTCTTGGTGCCGAACACCTCGATCGACAGCGCCGCGATGGCGTCGAGCTTCAGAATTTGGACGGAGCGTCCATTGGTCTGGTCGAGAGGCGGATGCGTGGCCCACAGCGGCGGCTGGAACACGTACTGGCCGGTCGGGTTGTCCTGCACCTTGCTCGCCAGCGCGAGCAGCTGATCGATGTTGTCGGATGGGAAGTTCGTGTGCACCAGGCCTCCGACCGTGCTGACGATCTCCGGCAGTCGCGCCAGATTCTGTGGAGAAAGTATCGCCGAGCGCACCGCGCTTAGAAGCTGCTGCTGGCGCCTGGCGCGGGCGAAGTCGCTGCTGCCGTGGCGCGACCGGGCGAAGGCAAGCGCGTTCTGACCGTCCAGGTGGTACTCACCGGGGGCGAGTGAGTAGCCCACGTGCCCGTCGGCCCAGTGGTAGCCCGGATCGTCGATCAGCTTGGAGTTGCAGATGTCCACCCCGCCCACCTCGTCGATCAGCTGCGGGAAGCCGCAGATGTTGATCGACGCGTAGTAGTCGATGGGAATGCCTAGCATGTAGCCGATCTCGTATGCCAGGGCCGGCTGGCCGGGCTCAGGGAAGACCTCGGGGTGCTGCTTGGTATAGCCGGCGAAGGTGTTCAGCTTCCAGTAGCCGGGCATCGTCCCGCCCACGTACAGCGGGAAGCCGGTCACGTCGCGCGGGAAGCTGAACTCGTACAGCTCGCCGGTGGCGGCGTTGGCGCTCACGACGATCATCGTGTCGGTGTTGGCGCCGGTCACCAGACCGCCGGCGCAGCGGGTGTCGAGGCCCAGCAGCAGCACGTTGAGCCAGCCGTCATCCTGGGCGTCGAGCTTGGTGATGTCGAACGAGGGCGTGGGGCCGGGGATGATCGACGCCGGCGGTTCGGTCGGCTCGGGCGTGTCGTCGGGCGGGTTGGTGAGGCCGGAAGGTGGCACGGTGGCGCTGGGGGTGGGACCGCCTGTGCCCGGAGTCGGCGTCGGCTGTTCGGGGCAGCCCAGGGTGGGATCGCAATTGGCGCCGAAGCTGCGGTCGGCGACGGACAGGCGGTACATCCAATCGGCGCCGTAGAGGGTGCCGGCGGCGAGGGCAACGACCAGGATCACGGGGACGATCGCGGCGCTGGGGCGGCCGGTGCGCAGGCCTGATCGCCACGCGTTCAGGACGTTGATGATCCACCAGACGCCGCCCAGCAACAGCACCAGCGCCGCCCCCAGCGCGATCGTGGGGTTGAGCAGCTTGGCACCGGTGCGGTTGACGCCGTCGAGCACCACCAGGAGCAGCACGCCACCGATCACCAGGAGGACAGGCAGGGCGAAGGTCAGCGCGGCCCGGCGGTTGCGTAGGTAAGCCTGGCCGAGACCGGGGAAGAGGAAGCTCAGCGCCGCTGCCACGACGCCTGAGCCGGCGGCTTGGCCGGACAGGTCCATCCGAAGGGAGCGGTCATAACGATTCAAACCTGGGGCGGGCCTCCTACGGCGCGGATGCCGAACCTCTGCTGGTTCGCTCTAACTCTATGCGTCAGCCGCTTGACGCGTGACCTGCGGGTCGCGTTCCCCTCGTGCAACTGACGATCGTACGGTCGGCCATGGGGCGCCGGGGCGGGTGGTCGATGAGCTGCCCATGGGCGAACATGGCACCGATGAACGCCGTGTGTTCGTCCAGCCGCAGCCGGGCAACCCCGCTCGCGCTCGGCTTGGCCTTATTGCTCCTGGCCAGCCTCGTTTCACCGGTTGGCGCCGCGTCCGCGCCGTTTCTGCCGGAGGCGCCCAACTGCCCGGTGTTTCCGGCGAACAACGTCTGGAACAAGCCGGTCGACCGACTGGGCGTGCGGGCCGACTCGGACGTCCTCATCGCCAGCATCGGCCTGAACGCCTACCTCCACCCCGACTTCTCCTCGTACTCGGGCGGCGGCTACGGCATCCCCTACAACGTGGTCGGCGGTGGCCGGAAGAAGGTCCGCGTCAGGTTCCAGTACGCGTCCGAATCGGACCGCGGCCCCTACCCCATCCCGCGCCGGCCCAAGATCGAGGGCGGCAGTGATCGCCACATGCTGATCGTCGACCGCGACAAGTGCGACCTGTACGAGCTGTACGCGGTGCGCAAGACGTCGACCGGCTGGAAGGCAGGATCCGGCGCGATCTGGGATCTGCGCTCGAACGCGCTGCGGCCGTTGGGTTGGACGTCAGCCGACGCGGCCGGGCTGCCCATCCTCCCGGGGTTGGTGCGGTATGACGAGGTCGCGGCGGGCGTGATTTCGCACGCGCTGCGGTTCACGGCGCCGGTCACGCGGCGGGCGTACATCTACCCGGCGCGGCACTTTGCCGCGGACTCCAACGACGCCTCTCTGCCACCCATGGGCCTGCGCGTTCGGCTCAAGGCCTCCGTTGATCTGTCGCGCTTTGGACCACAGGCCCAGGTCCTGCTGCGCGCCCTCCAGACCTACGGCATGATCCTGGCCGACAACGGCTCACCGTGGTACGTCACCGGCGCGCCCAACGCGGGCTGGGACGACGACGACATGCACCAGCTCCAGACGCTCCACGGCTCCGATTTCGAAGCGGTCGACACCTCGTCGCTGACGAGCGGCTAGCCCGGCCGCGCGCCTCTCTTCGGGCGCCATTCCAGCCAATTGGACGCCCCAGCATCCGGCCGATTCCTCCGCGACGTCCCAATCCAGCCAGTGGGATGCCTGCGCGTCCGGGTGGGTGGGAATTCGGTCGAATCGGCCGCCTTTTGGCCTGCTCAGCGCTCTGGCCGATCGCTGCGGCGTCCAATTGGGAGGAACCACAGCCCACGCAGCGGTTCGCGCGGTGAACGCAGCCAGCGCCGGATGTCAATGTTCCGCGCCGGGAACGCATTGAGCAGCGTTGTCGAGTAACGCTGGGCGACCCGCCGGGCCGATGAGCTTTCGGGTAGCGCCAGCACAACCCCAATCACGTGTGGCCGCCAGC
>DAIERN010000084.1 GCA_027346765.1 Chloroflexota bacterium
GCTTCCAGCGCCGCGGTGGCGAACACCCCGGACTCGATGCGCTTGGCGAGCTCGACCTCTTGCCGCGCCGTAAGAAGCGGGACCTTGCCGATCTCCTTGAGGTACATCCGGACCGGATCGTCGATGCCGATCATGTCGGCGGCGATCGCGTCCAGCTCCTCTGCCGTGGGCTCATCGGCGTCCTTGGCATCAAGCTTGGCCGGCGGCTCTTCCCACGGCGTCTGGCTGCCGTCGCCGTCGATCTGCACCTCGACGCCCAGCTCGGCGGCGGCGCTCAGGCCGTCGCCGGGCGCCTCATCGAGCTCGTCCTTCTGGTCGTTCAGATCGTCATCGCGCCGGCGCTTGCCGCGCTCGAGGACGCTCGCAACCAGGAGCTTGTCGCTGTCCATCGTTATCCGTTACCTCCGCTGGCGGCCGCGCTCGCGGCCGTGGCTCGTTGTCGTCGTTGGGTAAGCACTGTTGTTGTCTCGCGCTGGCGATCGAGATCAAGGCGGCGCGCCTTGAGATCCATCACCTCGCGCAGCAAGGCCTCAGCGGCTGGCCGGTCGCCGTCCGCCTCCGCCTCGCGAATGTCGAACTCCTTGGCGCCGATCTCCTCGTCGAGCCGGTTGCGGCGCAGCGTCAGCAGGCTCTGGCCCAGCGCCTGGCGGAGCGCGATCTCGTCCTCGGGGAGCGGCTCAGGATCGGCGTACATCGTGCGCACGACGCCGGCCAGGGTGGGGTCGAGCGACTCCGCGAACGCCGCGCGGTCAAAGCCGGCCGCGGGCGTGGCCTGGAGCCGCAGCCAGATCTCGCGCGCGGGCGTGCTCGCGAACTCGATCTCCGTTGGCACGTCCACGGCCTCGCGCAGGTACGGCCGCATGAGGAGCAGCCGCAGCAGGCTGAACTCGGCGCGCTTCAACAGGCGCGCGACGGCCTGCGGGTCGAGCGCGTCCGGGCTGGCCAGGACGGCCTCGAGATTGATCTTGGACCCGATGTGTGCTTCAGCCGGCCGACCGACCACCTTGGCGGCCTGCTCTGGCCGGCGCAGCTCCTCCAGAAGCACGCGCTCATCCACCCCGCTGCGCCGCGCCAGCAGCTGCAGGTAGCCATCGCGCTGGGTGGGGTTGGTGACCCGGCGGATGGTGGGCATGACGGCCGCCACCAGCTTGTCGCGGCCGCTCAGCGTGCGCGGGTCATGGCGCTTGGCGAAATGGTCGATCAGGTGGTCCACGATCGGACGGGCGGTCCGCACGTCCTCGCGCCAGCGGTCCGGCTCGTCTCGCATGACCTCGTCCGGGTCGCGCTTGTCGGGCAGCCGGATCACACCAACGTCGGTCAGTCGGCCCTTGTGGGCGCTCCGTTCGATCTCACCGACGAGTGCCGATAGCTCGGTCGCGCCAAAGGTTGCGGCGCCCTGGCCAGCGGCATCCACGTCGTACGCCAGCGCGATGCGCGGCGCGTAGCGGGTGACGAGCTCGATCTGGGCCGGCGTCAGCGCCGTGCCGAGCGTGCCGACGACGTTCTCGAAACCCTGCTGGTGGGCCATCAGCGCGTCGGTGTTGCCCTCTACCAGGACGGCCATGCCTTCCTTGCGAATGGCGCCCTTGGCACGATCGATGAGATAGAGCGTGCGGCTCTTGTCGAACAGCGGGGTCGCCGGTGAGTTCAGGTACTTGGGCCCGCGGTCGCGGCCGTTGGCGTCCTTCTGCTCGCTGCCCACGATCCGTCCACCCAGGCCCGTCGCGTTGCCGGACGCGTCACGGATGGGGAAGATGATCCGGCCGCGGAAACGGTCGTAGTAGCCGCGCCGCCCCTGGCGCCGCGAGACGAGGCCGGCCGCTTCCAGCTCTTCCTCCTTGAAGTCACGCTTTTCGACCAGCGCCCGGGTGAGCGCGTCCCATGAGTCAACCGCGTAGCCCAGCAGGTGGGAGCTGATCGTCGTGTCGGTGAAGCCGCGGCTGCGCAGGTAGTCCAGCGCCGGCTGGCCGTGGTGGCTCTCAGTCAGGACGCGGTGGTAGAAGGCGATGGCGCTGTCGAGCGCGTCACGGAGTCGCTTGCGCCGGGCATCCTCGCGCGACGTGCGCTCGCTGATCTCCACTCCAGCGCGACCGGCCAGCCGGCGCAGCGCCTCTGGGAAATCGATCGAGTCGCGCTCCATGACGAAGTTGAACAGGTCGCCGCCCCGCCCACAGCCGAAGCACTTCCAGGTTTCGCGCGAAGGCGTGACCGTGAACGACGGTGTCTTCTCGTTGTGGAACGGGCACAGGCCCTTGTAGCTCGCGCCGGCCTTGCGCAGCTGCACGCTCTCGCCGATCAGATCGACCAGGTTGAGCTTCTGCTTGACTTCAGCGGCGACGCCAACAGACGACGTGGCGGGTGACCTCCAGGTTGTTCACGGCTCCGGTGGCCGAGATCGCTTCCGACGCGACCTGCCGGACACACGAAGGGCCTTGTCAAGTCTTGACAAGGCTTCCAGCCGTAATCCTACCCCTTGACAAGCCCCTTGACAAGCGTTGTCAATACCCACCCGGAGTATTGATCGGGGGACATGCCGTGTGCCGAAACCTTCGAGCGCACCCAGCCAGTGGGACCTCCGGCTCATGACCATCGGCCGGTCCCCAGGTGGGCCCGCGCATGCCACCATCTGGCTTGGTGGCCGGTTCGGCTCCGGACGTGCCCGCGGAGACTAAGAAGAGCCATGAGTGCACAGGCAGAGCTACGGCCCCTGGCGTATCGCTTTGTCAGCGCACTGTCCGGAGCTTCGGGCAAGCTGGGATCGCTGCCCCGACTTCCGGCCCTGCTGACGGTCTACCTTGCCATCGCTGCGGTCTCGATCGCCATCTCTTTGATGGCCGACGGCGCGGCGAGCGCGGTCGCCAGCCAGGTGCCATCCGGTCTGGCGCTGATAGCCGTGCTCTTTGGTATCCGCCTGCATCGCCCAGCCAATCGCTGGCCATGGGTGCTGCTCGCACTCGGGCTGGCGGCGTTCACCACCGGTGACTTCGTTTGGTTGACGACTGACCTGCGCCGCGCTGGCGAGTTGCCACCGCAAGCGGACAGCCTGTATCTGGCCGGGTACATCCTCTCCGCGGTCGGCGTTGGACTCTTCATAGCCATCCGTCGCATCAAGAGTGGCATCGCCCGCCTGGTCGATGCGGTAGCTGTGGGCCTGGTGTGCGGGACATTGTTGGTGCTCGAACCCTTGATCGCGCACCCGGGCCTCCAGCCGGCGACGGTGGCGACCGGGGTGGCGTACCTCCTGGCGGGCGCAGCGCTGATCGTGGTTGCGACGTTCCTGCTCATTGGCGACAAGGATTGGGGCTGGCCAGCCCGGATCGCGTTGTTCGTGGGCCTGTCCGCACTGACTGCCGCGGACGTGTTCCACGCCCGCTTCCTCCTCGGCACCGACCAGCACCCAATCGTGCTCGACGGGCTGCGCATGGTGGGTTACCTGGCGATCGGAACAGCGGCCTTGCTGCCCGGCATGCGCGATTTGACCGCGCGCGCGACCGGTGCCGGCGAAGGGGGCGCGATCCGCGCCACCATAATGCTCGTCTGTGCCGTCGCGGTAGTGACCGTCTGGGACATCAACGACGAGATCTTCGTTGGGGTGACCAGTGCCCTGACAGAGGCCCTACAAGTGGCGCTGCTGCTTCTGGTGTTCGTCAGGGCGCACGAAGCGCTATCACTCGAGGCGCTGCAGGAGCGTCGCCTCGCCGGGTTGCTGGCCAATGCGTCCGGGGCACTGGCGGTGCTGTCGCCGCAGGGCGTCGTCAGGCTGGCCAACCCGGCCGCGGAGTCAGTGATTGGCATCCCCAGTCGCGTCCTGGTCGGACGGTCGATCTTTGACTTCGTCGACCGGCTCCACCCCGAGGATCGAGCCATCAACACAGAGCGCCTGATGGCTGTGCTCGCCACGCCGGGGGCGCGCACCGAGATGATTGTCCGTCTTGTTCAGCCCGGCGGCAGCTACCGCTGGGTGGAGGTCACGGCGGCCAACCGCCTCGCCGACCGGTCGGTCGCAGCCGTCATCATGAACTTCCGCGACATAACCGATCAACGTCAGGCGGACCAACTGCTGAAGCGCCTGGGGACGGCCATCGATCAGGCGTCCGACGCGGTGATCGTGACCGATGCCGACGCACGCATCGAGTACGTGAATCCGGCGTTCGAGCAGATCACGGGCTACACCCGCGATGAGGTCATCGGGCGCAACCCGCGCATCCTGAAGAGCGGCGAGCAGAAGCCGCGCTTTTACGAGTCGATGTGGCACATGCTGACCGACGGCAAGCCATGGCGCGCCGACTTCGTGAACCGGCGCAAGGACGGCACGCTGTACCGCACGGTCGGAGCGATCACGCCGCTGCGCGACGAAACCGGCCAGCTGACAGGCTACGTGGGCGTGCAGCGCGACGTGACCAGGCAGCGCGAGCTCGAGCAGACGGCCCACAGGTTCGCGCGCGAGCGCACGCTGGTCGCCGAGATGATCCGCGGCCTGGACCCGCGCGAGTCGCCTGAGAATATCGCCCAGTCGGTGTGCGACCAGCTGACCGCGATGAGCGAGCTGGCGCTGGCCGGGCTGTTCATCTTCGACGCCGACGGATACGCGACCCAGTATGGGCTTTCAGCGCGCGACTTCAGCAACCCTCCCCGGCGACGACTGCCTCGGGCACGCACCAAGTACCTGCGCGAGCGGTCCGCTGCGGGCCCATGGATCGAGGCCTGGAGCAACCGTCCGGGCCATCCGTACGCGGCGATGATCGGCCGGTTGGACATCGTGGCCCACGCCTACGCGCCGGTGCGCGATGCCAACCAGGTGATCGGCTTCATCGTCGTCGGTATCGCCAGCGCGCAGGCCGAGGAGCGGTTGGCAAGCATGCTGCCGGCGATCGTCGAGGTCGCCGACATCAGCGGTGCGCAGATCGGCGTCAAGGTCGCCGAGCGGACGGCGCTGACCGCCGAACGCGCGCGCATCGCCCAGGTCATCGATAGCCAGGCGTTCTTCCCGGTTTACCAGGCCTTGGTTGACGCGCAGACCGGGCGCGTGGTGGGCTACGAGGCGCTCACCCGCTTCGACGACGGCACGCCGCCGCAGATCCGCTTCGCCGAGGCTCACCAAGTCGGCCTGGGCGAGAAGCTGGAGCTCGCGGCCGTGGCCGCCGCGATCGAGGGCGCGGCCGCTCTGCCGGGCGAGATGTGGCTCAACGTGAACGCTTCGCCGAGCACTGTCATGGATGGCGGCGGACTCAATTACCTCGTCGGCGAATGTGATCGCGACCTGGTGCTGGAGGTGACCGAGCACACTGAGATCACCGACTACCAGGCGTTTCGCCAGGCGGTGCAGGAGCTCGGGCCAAAGGTGCGCCTGGCCGTCGACGACGCCGGCGCAGGCTTTGCGAGCCTGCGTCACATCATCGAGCTGCGACCAGCTTTCGTTAAGCTCGACCGACAGGTGATCGCAGGCATCGATGACGACGAAGCGCGCCAGGCGATGGTCGCCGGTCTGCATCATTTCGCGCGCACCACCGGCTGCTGGCTGATTGCTGAGGGCGTCGAAACGCCAGCCGAGCTGCAGGCTCTGCGCGAGCTCGACGTGCGCTATGTGCAGGGCTTTCTGCTCGGCCGCCCGGTACCCGCGGGGCAGCTCCTGGGTGCGGGCCTTTGGGCGGCCGTTGACGGCACGGGCCCAACCGGAGGTGGGCGTCGTCCCGGAGCGTGAGGGCAGTCGGTCGGCCCACCTGCCTGGAGGCGACTGGGCTACTGGGTGAGGATCTGCTCGACCGTCTGTCCTGAGCGTGATTCGGGCCGGTTCTGGCCGAAAGTATTAGAATGAGGGGGCCCTATTCAAGGCGAACCCGGGTCGTCACCCCACCGCCCAGCGAACGACATGACCTTCAATCCCCGTCTCCTAACGAGGTTGAGCGTTAGCGTCACCGGTGATCGACACGGGCCAGAGGCTGACGGCAAAGGAGAGGTCAAGGACGCGTGGCAACATCGAGCTCTTCAGTCTGGCGCCGCTCAGTCCCCAAGGACGCGCCGCCCGAGCCGTTCAAGCACTTGATTGACCAGTACCAGCACCGCGAACAGCTCGTTACCTGCACCTGCGGCTGGAAGGGCAGCAGCCTGGACTCCGCTCCTGACGGCTGGAAGGCTCATCTCCTCGAGGTGCGCGGCCGAGTCGGCGAGCCGTCCCTGCCCGTGCGCCGCCCATGCCGGAATGAGTCTCCCCTCCGGCAACGCGGCGGCGATCGCGCAGCGTTCCGCCGCAACGGTCCGTCGC
>DAIERN010000085.1 GCA_027346765.1 Chloroflexota bacterium
GCCCCGCGCTCGAGCGGCGCCTTGCCGGGTTCGAGCGCCGGGGGGACCCCGCCGTGAGCGCCGCCGCGGCGCCGCGGCCGATCGCCTGGGGCACGTAGTCGTGGCCGTCGAACCGCGGGCCCGCGAGCGCGACGAAGAGATCGCCCGGCTGCACACGCCGGCCTACATCGACGTCGTCCGCCGCTTTGGCGCGGATCCGTGGCACCACGTGCCCAGCAACGGCGTTGGGCCCGGCGACTGCCCGCCGTTCGATGGCATGCACGAGGCGTCGGCGCACGTGGTCGGCGGTTCGGTCGGGGCGGTTGAGACCATCCTCGCCGGTGACTACGAGCACGCCTTCAACCCGGCCGGCGGCCTGCATCACGCGATGGCCGCGCGCGCATCGGGCTTCTGCATCTACAACGACGTCGCGCTGGCCGTTGCCCGCGCACGCGACGCCGGCCACCGCGTCATGTACGTCGATCTCGACGTTCACCATGGCGACGGCACCCAGGCGCTGTTCTGGGATGACCCGGACGTGCTGACGCTGTCGATCCACGAAACCGGCTTGACGCTCTTTCCGGGCAGCGGCTTTGTCGATGAGCGCGGCGGCCCGGCCGCGGCCGGCACCAAGGTCAACGTTCCGCTCCAGCCGGGCAGCGGCGACGGTTCATGGCTGGCGGCCGTACAGGCGACAGTGCCCGCGCTCGCCGCCGCCTTCAAACCCTCGTTTCTGGTCACCCAGCATGGCTGCGACTCGCACGCCTATGACCCGCTGGCCCACCTGCGCCTGACGACCCGCGCCTACCGCGCGGCCACGGTGCTGCTCGACGAGATCGCTCACTCCCACGCGGGCGGGCGGTGGCTGGCGACCGGCGGCGGCGGTTACGATGCCTACCGCGTCGTGCCCAGATCGTGGTCGTTCATCTGGCTCGCCCAGCAGCATCGCCAGCCGCCCGCCCAGATCGACCAGGGTTGGCGCGAACGCTGGGCAGCCGAGTCAGACCGATTCGGTCAGAGCCCGCTGCCGACCGAGTTCCTGGACCCGGCCGACCTGATGAAACCCGACGCCGATCAGATAACCGACGCCAACGCCAAGACGGTGGAGAAGGCACTTCAAGGCGCATTGGACCTGATAGGGGGAACTCGCACATGACCGACTGGACGGGCTACATCGAGGTGCCGGGCGGCAAGCTTTATGCCGAGGCTGACGGCGAGGGACCGGCCGTGGTGTTCATCCACGCCGGTGTCGCGCACCTGCGCATGTGGGACGAACAGGTTGCCGCGCTGCGCGACGCGTACCGGGCCGGGCATTCGCAGCCACGTCTTCGAGGGAGTGGCGCACATGGTCAACCTTGAGCGGCCGGCGGAGTTCAACCGCCTCGTTCGCGAATTCCTCGACGCGGCCGATCAGCCGCTCTAGCTGACGTCGACCTGGACTTGGACCTGGTGCTCGACATCCAGGCCGCGCGCCACGATCGTCAAGTTGTAGGTCCCGGCGCGGGTCCGCGGCGCGACGCTGATGCGCAGCACGGCGCTCGGGCCGGCAGCGACCGTATCAGCGGCTGAGAAACCGTTCGGGGCGTCGCCCAGGTCCAGGTTGACCGACCCAGCGAAGCCGCCGCTTCGATAGACCCGGACGGTGACGTTGAGCGTGCCGCCGGCACCTATGACTCGAGCGGCCGCAGCCGAGACGGCGAAGTCTGGCGGCCGCCGGAAGTCGCCCACCCACAGCGCGCGTTCGTGCTGGGAGTCAGGATCGGTCGCCGTCCGCCAGTCGAGCGTGCCCGCCGCTTGGAGCGCGAGCTTGACCTGGGAGGGTTTGACGTTGGGGTACATGGCGCGATAGATCGCGGCCGCCCCGGTGACGTGCGGCGCCGCCATTGACGTGCCGCTCATGAAGGCGTAGCGCTTGCCCATGTACGTCGAGAGGACACACCGGCCAGGGGCGATCAGGTCCACGTCAGGTCCGTAGTCGGAGAAGTTGGTGAATGAATCGTCAGGCTCGTAGTGCGTCGGGCATGAGTCGGATGGCTTGCCCTTGCCGCCACCCTTGCCGTCGTAGTCGGCCATGGCCGAGACAGTGATCACCTCGTCGTAGGCAGCGGGGCGGTTGCGGCGCGCGTTGCGGCTGCTGTTGCCCGCGGCCACGACGTACGTCGTGCCCTTCGCCACCGAGCGGCAGATCGCCTGGTGCATGACGTCCTCGCCGTTGGCGCAGGTGCTGTTGGGCGACGGGCCCACGCTGAAGCTGATGCTCATGTTGGCGACCTCGATCAGCGGCCGGGCGTGGTTCCTGGGGTCGCGCTGCGCGGTGACCCAGTCGATGCCGCAGACCAGCCACGAGAGATAGCCGTTGCCGTTTCCGTCGAGGACCTTGACCGACCACAGGCGCACACCCGGCGCGACCCCGACCACACCGAAGTTGTTATCGCGCGCGCCGACGATGCCCGCGACGTGCGTGCCGTGGCCGTCGTTGTCGTCCCACTTGTTGCGATTGGGCCCGGTGCAGTTGTAGCCGCCGACGACGTTGAGATCGGGGTGATCGCGATCGATGCCGGTATCGAGGATCGCCACATCAGCATCGACGCGATCGGTCCGCTGGGTGAACGTCTGGATGGCGCTCGATCGCGCGCCAACGCGGCGGATCCCGGCGGGCACCTGCCAGACGGGGTTGGCGACGTTGCGCATGACGCTCGCCTCGCTGCCGACCGACCCGTCGTCGATCCGCACCGCGGCATCGGGGATGACCGCTTCGACTGACGGATCGGCGCTGATGGCGGCGAGCTGGCGGCGGTTGAGGCTGGCGGAGAAGCCGCCGACTGCGTTGGCGTACACCGAATCGACGCGCACATGGTTGCGGCCCGCGACGGCGCGAATGTGGGCATCGACACGACGGCCGTCGACGCGCATCGCGCCGCGGCTCGTCACCGATGGCGACGCGGCGGCCATCTCCCGGAATGAATGGACGGCATCAGCGGCGAAATCGGCGTCCGCCTCGGGAACGTTCACCGCCGCCGGTTGGAACAGGACGACGTAGGCCGAGGTGAACTCGCCCGCTGCCGCCCAGCCGGCAGGCGCCAGCAGGGTGAGCAGGAGCAGTGTGAGGAAGAGGATGCGCCGCCGCGAATGCGACTTGGCAGATCCCCCCGTACCAATCTTTGCCATCGCCGATTGACCGTAGGGAAGGCGCACGCTTCCCGAAACAACATCTAGGTACCGGTGGGGGCAGGACGATGGGCTACGGTCCGGGGTGGTTGGGTCGGGCCTATTTCGACCACTTGTTCGAAATGCCGTCGCGAACCTATACTCGAAGCTCCGTGACCCGCCGCGCCAAGAGCCTGCAGCCCGCGGCACCGGCCACTGATCCGCTGGCCGCGTTCAGCGCTGCCACGCGCGACTGGTTCGGCGCCTCATTCGACGCGCCCACTGCCGCCCAGGCCCTTGGCTGGCCGGCGATCGCCACCGGCACGCACACCTTGATCTGCGCGCCGACCGGGTCGGGCAAGACGCTCGCGGCGTTCCTGTATGCCCTGGACCGGTTGCTGGCCGAGCCCGTCCCGGAAGATCCGCTGCGCCGGCTGCGCGTCCTCTACGTGTCGCCCTTGAAGGCGCTCGTCCATGACGTGAACCGCAACCTGCGGTCGCCGCTGGCGGGCATCGCCCTGGCGGCACGCAACCGCGGCGATGTGGCCGGGCGCGAGGTGCGCGTGGCGATGCGCACCGGCGACACCCCGGCCGACGAGCGGCGCGAGTTCGGCAAGCGCCCGCCGGACATCCTCGTCACGACGCCGGAGTCGCTCTACCTGCTGCTCACGTCGCAGGCACGCGAGGCGCTGCGCGGCGTCGAGTGGGTCATCGTCGACGAGATCCATGCCCTCGCCGCGACCAAGCGCGGCGCCCACCTGGCGCTCAGCCTCGAGCGGCTCGACGAGCTGTGCGTGAAGCCTGTGCAGCGCATCGGCCTGTCCGCGACCCAGCGTCCGCTGAGCGTCGTCGCGGGCTACCTGGGCGGCCGCCAGGCCTCAACCAGCGAAGACAAGCCGGGTGCGCCGCGACCGGTGCACATCGTCGATGCCGGCGTGCGCAAGACGCTGCAGCTCCAGGTGGTTGTCCCGGTCGAGGACATGGCGGCGATCGGCGAGGTCCTGCCACCGGAACAGCAGAAAGGCGGCTCTGCAGCCGCGCCCGACCAGCGCAGCTCCATCTGGCCCGCGATCCACCCGCGCATCCTCGAGCTGATTCGCGCGCACCGCTCGACGATCGTTTTCGTCAACTCGCGGCGCCTGGCCGAACGGCTGGCGCTGCAACTCAACGAACTCGCCGGTGAAGAGCTGGTCCGGGCGCACCACGGCTCGCTCGCCCGCGAAGAGCGGCTGCTCATCGAGGAAGCCCTGAAGGACGGCCGACTACCCGCGCTGGTGGCCACCTCGTCGCTCGAGCTGGGCATCGACATGGGTGCGGTCGACCTCGTGATCCAGGTGGAGTCGCCGGGATCGGTCGCGCGCGGCCTCCAGCGCATTGGCCGCGCCGGGCACCAGGTGGGCGAGCCCAGCGAGGGTGTCATCTTCCCCAAGTACCGCGGCGACCTGCTGGAGGCCGCGGTCGTCACCCAGCGGATGCTCGCCGGCGAGATCGAGCCGACGGTCATCCCGCGCAACCCACTCGACGTGCTGGCGCAGCAGCTTGTCGCCACCGCCGCCGAGCGGCGCTGGAAGGTCGACGAGCTGTTCAACCTCGTGCGCCGCGCGGAGAACTTCGCCGACCTTGGTCGCGACTCCTTTGAAGCGACCCTCGGCATGCTCGCCGGCCACTACCCGGGCGACGAGTTCGCCGAGCTGCGACCGCGCGTCATCTGGGACCGCGCCGCCGGCACCGTCGAATCCCGCCGCGACGCGCGAACGGTCGCGGTGATCAGCGGTGGGACGATCCCCGACCGCGGCCTCTTTGGCGTATACCTGGTTGACGAGTCGGATGGCGCGACGACCAGGTCGCGCTCATCCAAGGCTGGCGGCGGGCGGCGCGTTGGCGAGCTCGACGAAGAGATGGTGTACGAGGCGCGCGAGGGCGAAGTGATATTGCTCGGCGCCAGCGCCTGGCGCATCGAGCAGATCACCCACGACCGGGTCCTGGTGAGTCCGGCCCCGGGCGAACCGGGCAAGGTGCCGTTCTGGAAGGGCGAGGGTCCCGGCCGGCCGGTCGAGCTGGGCCGCGCGTTGGGCGAGCTGACGCGCAACCTGGGGGACGCGGCCGCCCTAGGGTCGCGCGGCCGCGCAGGTGCCGAGAAGACGCTGCGCGAAGACCACGCGCTGGACGAGCTTGCGGCCAAGAACCTGCTCGACTACCTGGCCGAGGAGCGCGAGGTTACGGGCGCCCTGCCCACCGACCGAACGATCGTCATGGAGCGGTTCCGGGACGACCTGGGCGACTGGCGGATCTGCCTGCTGACGCCTTTTGGGGCGCGGGTCCATGCGCCGTGGGCGCTGGCGATCGAGGCGCGCCTGCGGGCCCGGCTCGGCGTGGACGTGCGGGCGCTGTGGTCGGACGACGGCATCGTGGTGCGCCTGCCCATGACCGACACCCTTGCGGGCGAGGACGTGCTTGGCAGCGCGACGGTGAATCCGGTGACGGCGGCCGAAGAAGCCATTCGCATCGGGTCCGAGGATGTCGAGGAGCTGGTGATCGGTGCCCTGGGTGGGTCGGCCCTCTTCTCCTCCCATTTCCGCGAGAACGCCGCGCGCGCATTGCTCTTGCCGCGTCGACGCGCCGGCCAGCGGACACCGCTGTGGCAGATGCGCCAGCGCTCGGCCCAGCTGCTGGGCGTGGCGTCGCGCTACGGCAGCTTTCCGATCGTGCTCGAGACCTATCGCGAGTGCCTCCAGGACGTCTTCGACCTGCCGTCACTCAAAGGGATCCTCGCGTCGATCGAGCGGCGCGAGATCAACCTCGTAAGCGTCGAGACGCGCCGCGCCAGTCCGTTCGCCAGCTCGCTTATGTTCGACTACATCGCGCTGTACATGTACGAGGGCGACGCGCCGCTCGCCGATCGCCGGGCACAGGCGCTGGCACTCGATCGCGATCTGCTGCGCGAGCTGCTCGGTGCGGAGGAATTGCGCGAGCTGCTCGACGGCGAGGCATTGGCCGAGCTCGAGCTGGAGCTCGCCGGCCTGACGCCGGAGCGAGCCGCCGGCTCAGCCGATGCGGTCCACGACCTCCTGCGCCGGCTAGGCGATCTGACCCAGGCCGAGG
>DAIERN010000086.1 GCA_027346765.1 Chloroflexota bacterium
TCCGGTCGAGCACGATCTCGCCCACCGTCAGCCGGTCTGCCGGCGCGGGCGCCGCGCCGCGATCGAGTTCGCGCCGGCGCAGGACTGCCCGGACGCGCGCGAGCAGTTCGCGGAAGCTAAATGGCTTGACGATGTAATCGTCCGCGCCCAACTCCAATCCCATCACGCGGTCCATCTCTTGCCCGCGCGCGGTGAGCATCAAGATCGGCGTCGCGGATTCGGCGCGGATCGTCCGGCAGATCGCGAACCCGTCCATGTCCGGCAGCATCACGTCGAGCACCACGACGTCGGGCGGCGTCTTGGACGCCGACTCGAGCGCGGCATTGCCGGTCGCGGCAGTCGCCACGTCGTAGCCCATGTAGCGCAGGGCCGTTGACAGCAGCTCGGTGATGGGTGCCTCATCGTCCACGACGAGGACCCGACCGCGGCGCTCACCGTTCAATTCGCCGCGCGCGGGGAGGGCAGAGGTGTTCACGCCGCGTATTCCATGCGCTCCACCTTAGAACTTGCTGTGAATCTGGCTCCGACTGGACGAGGGAGGCCGATTCACAGCGAATCCCCAGCCTTCACTGCGTTGGAGCACAGGTGCCGGCGCGAACTTAAGGGTCGACCGACGCCGACGAAACGGCTAGCGCCCTGTCTCCCTCCTCCTCGGGCGCGCCGTTTCCTCGGCGTCGTGCCTTGTCCGGAGAGCTGTGCGCCGGGCCTTGATTACTGGATCTGGCCCTGGCCGGGGGCGTCGCCGCGTTCGCGCAGGAAGCGCTCGATCTCGCTGATGAGCTCGTCGCCCGCCGGCAGCCGTTCCTCGTCGACCATCTGCTCGAGCCGCGCGACGTAATTGCGCGTCTTTTCGTCGAGCGACGTCGCCGTGTCGAGCCGCGTTCGGAGCTGCTCGGCCTCGGCGCGCAACGAGACTGCCTCGACGCGCACCCCCAGGTGGCGCGTCACAGCTTCGAGCAGCGCCACCGCCGCAGGCGCGTATTCGCCGCTGACGTAATGCGGGATCTGGGCGAAATAGCCCAGTGATGGGATGCCCGCCTCAGCCAGCGCGACATCGAGCACGCTGATCGCCGCAGATGGGACACGCAACCGGCCACGTGGCCCGGCCGTAACGTCGCCGCGCAGCAGGCCGGGTGATGACTCAGTGCCAAGGATGGGCACGGGCCGGGTGTGTGGCACGGCGGCCGGTATCGCGCCCAGCGAGATCCACTGCTCGATCTCGACCTGGCGGGCGAACGAGACCACGTCGTCGGCCAGCTCGCGCCACCGAAAGTCGGGCTCGGGTCCGGTGAAGACCAATACGTCGCGTTCGCCCAGCTGTGTGCGCCGCACGACCAGCCGCGGCCAGTCGAGCCGGGTTGGGCGGCCGTCGACGATGTCCAGCGTGGGCCGGCGGGCGCGGTAGTCGAAGAGCAGGTCCGCGTCGAGCTCGGCCACGACCGGCGCGTCCTCGTCGATCAGCGCGCCAATGGCAAGCGTCGATGCCGAGCCGGCATCGACCCACGCGTCGAAGGCGACGATCATCGTCGGCGCCACCAATCCGCTGTCATCGACTATCCGCAGCAGGCTCACCTCCTGAGCATAGGACCTGCCGTCGCCCTCAGCCCGCGTCGGGCCGGTCGAAGTGCTTGAGCTTCCGACCGCCTGCCTGGCGGCGCGTCACTTTGTCGGCCGCCGGGCCGCCATAGAGCAGCGTCACCAGCTCGACGAAGACCTCCTCGAGGTCGAACTCGGCGCGCTGCCGCGAGAACCACTCGTGGACGTTGCGCAGGTCGCGATGCAGCAGGTCAGGCGCATGTGGGTTGGCGAAAGCATCGACCGCCTGCGGGAAGTCGATGACCACCAACCGGTCGTGCCACCAGAGCATGTTGTACGCGGACAGGTCGCCGTGGACGATGCGCTCTGCTGACAGCGCCCGGAGCGAATCGAGCAACTGGTCGCACGCGTCAAGCGCCTCTTGGGACGACAGCCCGGCATTGGCCAGGCGCGGCGCCGCGCCTTCGCGATTGCCCACGTACTCCATCAGGATGCCGTCCTCGGTCTGCTCGACCGGGTAGGGCACGCTCGCGCCGGCATGCCACGCGCCCTTCAGCGTCGCGAACTCGACTGCCGGCCACATGCTCTGGGCGAGCTCATGGCCGAAACGCGAACCCTGTTCGAGCGCGCGCCGCTCACGCGGTTTGAGCGCCCAGCCGGCCTGGTAGACCGCATCGGCGCGATAGATGGTGCCCTTCGAGAAGCCGAGCGCCTCGAGCTCGCCCTTCTTGGGGTAGCGCGGTCGGTAGCGCTTATGGGCGAGCAGGTGCGACGAACCGTTGGCGGCGACGCGTTCCACGAGAAAGACCTCCGCCTCTTTGCCCGATTTGAGCACGCCGGCGTCACGGTCTTCGTATGAATGGGTGATCAGCCACG
This sequence comes from Chloroflexota bacterium, assembly GCA_027346765.1. The sequence goes on from DAIERN010000086.1 coordinate 2,413, forward strand.
ATGGGACGGGCGGATCGCCCGTCACGTTCAGAGACAAAGCGAAGAACTCCCATGGTCGGGTAGGGGTAGACGAACCGACAGGAGTTCGCGAACGGGGACTCAGCCCCAGATGAGCCGCGCATCGCGCGCGGCGGCAGGGCTAGCGGCCCGAAGTGCTCTCCGGCCGGCAGGAAGGAAGGTCACGCACAGTCATCGGTGACGTCTCCTTTCAAACTTCGGCCTGAGACGGGGTGAGCGCTGCGGAGTGTACAGCGTCCGAATCGGCGTGTTGCCACAATACGCGGAGCAATGGCTGCGCTGCCCACCGGCACCGTCACGTTCCTTTTTACGGACATCGAGGGTTCGACGCGCCTCGCGACCGAATCTGCGGCCGACTTCCCGCGCATCCTCGAGCGCCATCACGCGCTCCTGCGCGAGGCATTCGGGGCGGGCGACGGCGTCGAGGTGATGACTGAGGGCGACGCGTTCTTCGAGGTCTTCAGCAGCCCGGTCGCGGCTATCGCCGCCGCCGCACAAGCGCAGCGCCTGCTGGCCGCGGAGCCGTGGCCCGCCGGGTCCGAGGTGCGGGTGCGCATGGGCATGCATTCCGGCGAAGCCGTTTTGGGCGGCGACAACTACGTGGGCCTGGACGTGCATCGCGCAGCCCGCATTGCCGCGGCGGGCCACGGTGGCCAGGTGCTGCTATCGGAAACGACCAAGACGCTGGCCGACCGATCGCTCCCAGCCGGAGTGAGCCTGCGTGACCTGGGCCAGCACCGACTGAAGGATCTACCGACGCCCGAGCACATCTACCAGCTCGAGCTCGATGGCCTGCCGGCCGACTTCCCGGCGATCCGCTCGCTCGACGCGCGACCCAACAACCTGCCCATGCCCGTGACCACGTTCGTCGGCCGCGAGCGCCAGATCGCGCAGATCAAGGAGCGCCTGGCCGCGAGCCGGCTGCTGACGCTCACCGGGCCAGGTGGCACGGGCAAGACGCGCCTTTCGATCCGCGTCGCTGAGGAGCTGCTCGATGAGTACCGCGACGGCTGTTGGTTCGTTCCGCTCGACGCGTTGCGCGAGCCCGACCTCGTGCCAAGCGCGATCGCATCCGCGCTGAGCGTCCGCATCCCCGGTGACAAGCCGGCGATGGAGGCGCTCAGCGCCTGGCTGGCTGAGAAGCAGCTGCTGCTGGTGCTCGACAACTTCGAGCAGGTCACCAGCGCCGCACCGTTGGTCGGGCAGCTGCTCACTGCGGCGTCCGGCCTGAAGGTGCTCGCAACCAGCCGCATCCCGCTGCACATCTATGGCGAGAACGAATACGCGGTGCCGCCGCTGGCCACTGTCGCCGAGTTGCGTGCTGCGGCACACGACCCCGACAAGCTGTCGCAGTATGAGGCGGTCCGACTCTTCATCGAGCGCGCGGTCGGGGCCAAGAGCGACTTCGCCGTGAGCAACGCCAACGCCCCGGCGGTGGCCGAGATCTGTGCCCGCCTCGACGGCCTGCCGCTGGCCATTGAGCTTGCCGCGGCGCGGGTCAAGCTGCTCACCCCCGAACAGATCCTGGCGCGGCTGGAGTCCAACCTGGGCGTGCTGGCCACGTCGGCGCAGGACCTGCCCGAGCGGCAGCGCACGATGCGCGGCGCGATCGAGTGGAGCTTCCAGCTGCTCACGCCCGACGAGCAGAAGCTGTTCGAGCGGCTGAGCGTCTTCCGGGGTGGGTTCACGCTCGACTCTGCGGAGCAGGTGATCCTTGGCGAAGGCCTCGCGCTCGACATCTTCGACGCTCTGGCGTCGCTCGCCGACAAGAGCCTGCTGCGCACGGTCGATGGCGGCGCCGAGACGCGCTTCGCGATGCTCGAGACCATTCGCGAGTACGCGACTGAGCGACTCAACGCCTCAGGCGACGGCGAGACTATCCGCCGCGCCCACGCGCACCATTACTTCAAGCTGGCCGATGAGGCGGAGCACGAGCTGACCGGCCCAGACCAGGGTCAGTGGCTCGACCGGCTTGAGCGCGAGCACGACAACCTGCGCGCGGCGTTGAGTCGCGCGCCCGACCTGGGGCTGCTCGACGAAGCGCTGAGCGCCGCCGGTGCGGTCTGGCGCTTCTGGCAGCAGCGCGGCCACTTTGCCGAGGCGCGCGCCATCTACGATCGCCTCCTCGCGCTGCCCGGCAGCGCCCCGGCGGCGCGCGCCAAGGCGCTCATCGGCGGAGGCGGTATCGCCTATTGGCAGAACGACTTCAACGTCGTCGGGCCGTGGTATCGCGAGGCGGTCGAGCTGTACAGCTCGGTCGGTGACACGGCGGGCATGGCCGAGGCGCACTTCAACCTGTCGTACGTGCCGCTGCTGGAGGGCGACCTGCCCGAGGCACAGCGCATCTCGCAACAGGCGGTCGATCTGTTCCGGCAGGTGGGCGATGAGGCCGGTCTGGCCAAGTCGGAGCAGGTCCTCGCCTTCGTCCATTTCTACAGCGCCGAGCCGATCGAATCGGCTGCCGCGCTGGGCCACGCAGTGGAGATCTACCGCCGCACGGGAGCACGCTTTCTGCTGGCCGACGCGCTGGTGGCCGCTGCGCTGCCCGACGCCAACCTTGGCCACTGGGACGATGCGTCGCGCAAGATCCGCGAAGGCCTGGAGATCTTCCAGGGTATCGACAACAAGGTCGGCCTGGCGATGGTCTACGAGATCGTCGGCGCCGCCTGGAGCTGGGTGGGCGACGTGGAGGATGGCTCGCGTCTGTACGGCGCGTCCGAGGATCTGCGGGCCCGGCTGGGCGCGGCCGCGCCGCCGCAGCTGGTCAACACCGGGCCGTACCGCAAGCTCGCCGAGGAGCGGCTGGGGACCGCACGCTTCGATGCGCTGCGCGACGAGGGCCGGCGGATGTCCGACGACGAGGTCCTAGCCCTCGCACAGACCTTCCACCCGGTCGATGGCCCGCCAATGCCCCCGCCCGAGCCGTGGGGCAAGGAAGCGGAGCGTCGCGCCGCCGCTGCCGCCGAAGCCACCCAGTGACATCTGAACGCATCGAGGCGTGGTCGAAGACGGTCCTCGCCGTCTCCGGCCTCGTGCTGATCTTCACCGGCCTGGGCCTGTTCCTGCTGCCCGAATACGGCGCGGAGAACTTCGCCTGGAACGTGTCGCCGTTCCTGTCGATGACGATCGGCGGCTGGTCGCTGGGCTTGGGCGTGATGGCGCTCGACGCTGCCCGTGGTTGGGCGAGCAACGGCCTGTCGCGGGTTTACGCCACGGTCATCGCCGTGTGGCTCTTCGCCGTGCTCCAGCTGGCGGTCGTGGTCGGCTTCAGCGCCGCGCTCCGGACCGACCACCTGCTGACTTACCCGTATCTGCTGGCACTGCTGCTGGGGACGCTCTCCGCGGTCCTGGGTGCGCCCGTGCTGTGGCGTCGGCGGCAGCTCCTGGCGACGCAGGGCGACGGCATACCGCTCTGGCTGCGCGCGACCTACGGGCTGTTCGCGCTGGTGACCATCGTGCTGGCCGTTGCGGCGCTCACGCTCGACGTTGCCAACGGCAAGGTGGTCCCGGAGCCGCTCTCGCCGTTTTCGGCGACGGCCTTCGCCGCGTTCCTGGTGGCGCTGGCCGCTGGCGCGCTGCCCCTGGCGCTCACGCGCGACGTTGAGCCAGCGGCCCAGTACGCCCGTGCCGGCCTCTTCCCCGACATCCTGACGCTGGCCGCGGCGCTCGACCCGTCGTACGCGTGGACGCTCGTCGAGCGCTCGCTGGCCCTGCGCGCGCTCGGCCGCACCGGCGAGGCGCTCGACGCCCTGGACCGGGCGCGGCGGCTG
>DAIERN010000087.1 GCA_027346765.1 Chloroflexota bacterium
GAGCAGGTCAGCGGCGGCATCGACGTGTACCAGATCCGCCAGCCGCTGGGCGTCGCGGTGGGCATCACGCCGTTCAACTTCCCGGCGATGGTGCCCATGTGGATGTTCGGCAACGCCATCGCGTGCGGCAACACCTTCATCCTCAAGCCGTCGGAGAAGGACCCCAGCGCGTCGCTCTTCCTGGCCGAGCTGCTCCACGAAGCGGGCGTGCCCGATGGCGTGTTCAACGTCGTCCAGGGCGACAAGGTGGCGGTCGATCGGCTGCTCAGCCATCCCGACGTGAAGGCCGTTTCCTTCGTGGGCTCGACGCCCATCGCCAGGTACATCTACGAGACCGGCACCAAGAACGGCAAGCGCGTCCAGGCGCTGGGCGGCGCCAAGAACCACATGGTCGTGCTGCCCGACGCGGACATCGACATGGCCGCAGATGCGGCGGTCTCCGCGGCTTACGGCAGCAGCGGTGAGCGGTGCATGGCGGTCAGCGTGGTGGTTGCGGTGGGCGACGTGGGCGACCCGCTGGTCAACGCGATCAAGCAGCGCCTGCCCAAGATCAACGTGGGGCCGGGCAGCGATCCCGCGGCAGAGATGGGGCCGCTCGTCACGCGCGAGCATCGCGACAAGGTCGCGTCGTATCTCGACAAGGCCGCCACCGACGGGGCGACCGTGGTGGCGGACGGTCGCGAGGCGCCGGCGGCCAAATCGGACGGCTTCTTCCTGGGCGTTTCGCTGATCGACAACGTCCAGCCCAGCCACGAGTCGTACCGCAACGAGATCTTCGGCCCGGTGCTCGAGGTGATGCGCGTCAAGACCTACGAGGACGCCGTTCGCCTGGTCAACGACAACCCGTACGGCAACGGCACCGCGATCTTCACCCGCGACGGTGGCGCCGCGCGCCAGTTCCAGTTCGAGGCGCAGGCGGGCATGGTCGGCATCAACGTGCCGATTCCCGTGCCGGTCGGCTATTACAGTTTCGGCGGGTGGAAAGCCTCGCTCTTCGGCGACCTGCACATGTACGGCCCCGAGGGCGTCCAGTTCTACACCCGCAGCAAGGTGGTCACCGCGCGCTGGCCCGATCCGGGGACGTCGAAGGTCGACCTGGGCTTCCCGCGCACCCGCTGATCGAAACAGGCGCCAGCCCCGTGGCCGGCCGCTATTACGAGGACTTCCGCGTGGGCGAGGTCATCGTCTCGCCCGAGACCTACGAGGTGACGCGCGACAACCTGCGCGAGTTCGCCGCGCAATTCGATCCGCAGCCGATGCATCTCGAGGACGCCGCGGCGCAGGCCAGCGTCTTCGGCGAGCTGACCGCATCGGGCTGGCAGACCCTGGCCGCCACCATGCGGCTGATGGTCCTGTCGCCGCTGTTCGAGAGCGGCGAAGTAGTGGGCGTGGGCATCGACAAGCTGCGCTGGCTGAAGCCTGTGTTGCCCGGCTACGTCCTCACGGCGCAGGCCGAGATTCTTGAGATGCGACCCTCAAAATCGCGCTCGGACCGCGGCTACCTGCGCCTGCGCACAACCACCTACGGGCCGGATCGGCTCGAGGTGGCCACCCAGGAGCAAACCGTCCTGGTCCCGCGCCGCCCCTAGTCGAGGGCGCCAGATAAGCGCGCGGTAAGTCGCGCCGGACATCCTCCGTGGATGGATGATGTGCGCATTGGACGCGTAATCCGCGCACTGCGTCGTCGACGACGTTGGCGGCAGGCCGATCTGGCGCGAGTTGCCGGCGTCTCACAGTCAGTCGTTTCGCGCGCCGAGCGCGGTCACAGCGCGACCCTGACTGTCGCAACAGTGCGCCGGATACTCAACGGCCTGGACGCGCGCGCCCAATGGAGCGTCAGCTGGCGCGGCGGCGAGCTTGATCGGATGCTGGACGAGGATCACGCAGCCCTCGGAACAGCGGTGGTCGCACTGCTGTCCAAGCTGGGCTGGGGCCAGTTCTTGCCGGAGGTCACTTTCCTTCGCTTCGGCGAGCGCGGCTCAATCGATCTCCTCGCCTTGGATCAGGCGCGTTCGGCGGCGTTGATCATCGAGCTGAAGTCGGAATTGACGTCGTACGAAGAGACGCAGCGACGACTTGACGTCAAGATGCGGGTTGCGACGGCCGTCATCCAGGAACGCGTCGGTTGGCGGCCGCACCATCTGGGCGTGGCGCTGGTCCTCACCGAGTCGCGCACCAATCGGGATCGAGCAAAGCGCGTCGCGTCGTTGCTCAAGGCCGCGCTGCCGGCGACTACCGTGGACGTACGGCGCTGGCTTCGAGAACCCAACGGCCCGATCGCAGGTGTTTGGTTTGTGCGGGTTATTCGCCCTCGGGCTGCAAACCGAGGGTCAGGAGGAGCACATCGCGTGCGACGGCCCCGTGCCGCTTGACCCGTGCGGAAAACGCGCTCCAACACGCCGCCTGGCCGGAACCAAAGGCGCTCGAGATCGTAATGTTTCGGTTAGTAATCCGCGGACACTTATCTCGCGAATTCAGCGGGCCTTGCGGCCTCGGGCGGGCGATAGAGAGGCGCTAACCCTCGATGGGGCGCTTGAAATACCAGTTGGTCTGCATCATGCCCACCGGGGGCATGGGCCCGGCGGCATGGTTGACCACGGCGAACATCTCCCAGCCGCGATCGCCCATGAGGCCGCTGATGTAGCCCAGGTTCGCGCGCGCCCGGTCGAAGGTGATGAGCCACTCGGTCGACTGCGCGCCCAGGACGGTGGGCCCCAGCACTTGGCTCAGCTCCGCGGCCAAGCCTGGCTGCGGATGGCTGAAGCCCAGCGTGGTCTGCGGCTGATCGGTCAGCCAGGAGTATTGCCACTTACCCATTTCGCCTCCTAGACGAGGTATTCGCGCGCGGTCTTGCGCTTGAGGAACTTGCCCCACCCTTTTTCGCCCTTCCAGGCGCCGTTCTCGACGATCACCCGGCCGCGCGACATGACGATGTCCGATCCGCCCGTAACCGAGCGGCCCTCGTAGCACGAGTAGTCGACGTCCATGTGGTGCGACTTGGCGCTGATCGTGTGCGTGCGGGCCGGGTCATAGATGACGATGTCGGCATCAGCGCCGGGCGCCACGACGCCCTTGACGCCGGCCAGGCCGAACATCCGCGCCGGCGCCGCGCTGATGATCTCGACCCAACGCTCCCTGGTCAGGCGGCCGCCCACCACACCACCATCGTGCAGCAGGTCGACCCGGTCCTCGACGCCCGGCAGCCCGTTGGGCACCTTGCGGAAGTCGCCCACGCCGAGCTGCTTCTGGGTCTCGAAGTCAAAGGGGCAGTGGTCGGTCGACACGACCTGCAGATCGTCCTTGACGAGGCCCTGCCAGAGCGGCTCCCAGTGATCTTTGGGGCGCAGTGGCGGTGAGCAGACGAACTTGGCGCCATTGAAGCCATTGCCCAGGTCGTCGAGCGACAGGAACAGGTACTGCGGGCAGGTCTCGGCGAAAGCGGCCGCGCCGCGGTCGCGCGCCTCACGCACCATCTGGAGCGCGTCACGTGCCGACAGGTGAACGATGTAGACTGGCACGCCCGCCGCCTCCGCCAGGCGGATGACACGGTTGGTCGCTTCGCCCTCGAAGATGGGGTAGCGCACCACGCCGTGGAAATACGGGTCGGTCTTGCCCTGCGCGACGTACTCGGCAGCAACAACGTCAATCGCCATGCCATTCTCGGCGTGCATCATGATCAGGCCGCCGTTCTTCTCCGTCTGCTGCATCGCCCGGAAGATCTGCCCGTCGTCGCTGTAGAAGACGCCCGGGTAGGCGGTGAAAAGCTTGAAGTCGGTGATGCCCTCCGCCACCAGCTGGTCCATCTCAGCCAGGGTCGCGTCGTTGACGTCGCTCATGATCATGTGGAAGCCGTAGTCCGTCGTGGCGTTGCCCTGCGCCTTGGCATGCCAGGTGTCCAGGCCTTCGCGGAGCGACTTGCCCTTGGACTGGACGGCGAAGTCGATCACCGTCGTGGTGCCGCCGTAGGCTGCCGCGCGCGTCCCGGTCTCGAACGTGTCCTTGGCGAACGTGCCGCCGAACGGCAGCTCCATGTGGGTGTGGACGTCGATCGCGCCCGGGATGACGTACTTGCCGGTCGCGTCGATCGTCTGCTCGACCCCGTCCGCCAACGGCGATCCAGCGAGGCCCCGACCCACCGCCGTGACCTTCTCACCGTCGACCAGCACGTCTGCCTGGGCCGAACCGCCGGCGTTCACGACCGTGCCGTTAGTGATCAGGATGCGCATCGGTCCCTCCTCTAAAGCCCTCGCTTCGCTCGAATGTTAGGGCGCGGCGAAAGCCTCGTAGTCGATCGTGATCACGGCGCCAAGGGTGCTTGGGTCAGCGCACTCATCCACGTCGGTCGCCGGGTCATTGAAACAGGTGAAGTTGTACTGGAGCGTCTTGCCGACGTTGGCCTGGTACGGCGGCGCGAACGCCTGCGATGCTGCCGGGCAGGCGCTGGGCAGGCAGGTCGTCTCGAATATGACCTGCTTCCGGATCATCAGGCGGACCGTTCCCCAGCCGGACCACGAGCCGATCGTCACGTTTCGGATACACCACGTCTTGGGCAGGGGACCCTTGTGGAAATCGTGGCCCAGGCCCAGCTGCCATTGCTTGACATTGGTGCCCTGCGAGGCGACCGCGCAGTTGACCGGGGTGGGCGACGGCGTGGGCACTGGGGTGGGCGTGGGCATGGGCGTCGGTGTCGGCGCGCCAGTCAGGGTCGGGAGTGGTGTCGGCGTTGCCGTGGCCAGCAGGGTCGGCGTGGGCGGCAGCGTGAGGCCGGCCGACTGCGTGGGACTCGTGAGCGGCTGGCCAGACGGCGTTGGACCGCTGGCCACGTGGGTCGGTGTCACCTTGGGGTTGTTGCCCAGCAGGACGATCGCGCCCCCGCCCAGCACGACGCCCGCCATGATCAGGACCGCCACCCCCAGGACCAGCTGGCCGATGCCCACCGAAGGCGAGCTGTCGCGGTGGTTGTAGTAGACGCCGGAGCTGAGCAGGCGCACGCCGCAGCGATTGCAGAAGACCGCGTCGGCTGGATTCTGCCGCCGGCATCGGGGGCAGATGACGAAATCAGCCACTTGTGTCAATGGTAGACGTGCGGCTGAGGCCTTTTAGGGCGCGGGAGTTACCGTTGGATCAGGACTTGGGGTGGACGGTGACTGTTCGCTGACGGCAGGTGGGCTGGTCGGTGGTTCCGTGGGCGTCGGGGTCGGCGTCACCTCCGGCGTTGGCGGTGGGGTTGACGGCGTCGGCGAGGCCGGTGGCTGCAGGGAGATCGGCTTCTGCTTGAACGACTGCTTGCCATCAGTGCCGGTCACGACAAGGCTCACCGTGTATGTGCCGTACTCCGCGTAGGTGTATGTCGGGTTCTTGTCGGTTGAGGTGCCCGCGTGGTCGCCAAAGTTCCACTCGCGGCTCGCGACTGGCCCGCTCGAGTTGTCGCTGCAGCTGATCTTCTTCTGAGTTCCCACCTGGGCACAGGTGAACTTCGCGGTAACGCCCTGGGGGGCCGGAGTCGAATGCGGCGTGGCGGTCGGCGGCCCGCCGGTCGGCGGGACGGTGGGCAAGCCCGTGTCCGTGGGCAGGGGGGAGCCAAAGGAGGGCGAGTCGGACGGCAGCAGGATGAAGGTCGGGGTGGGGCTGGGCGTGGGGGTGGCCTGCACGAACGGCGGCAGGGTGGGCGAGCCGGAGGCGAAGGCGATGTCGGTCGGGCTGGCCGTTGCCGGTGGGCTCGACAGGTAGATGGCGGCCGCGCCACCGATGAACAGGAAGCCGGCCAGAAGGGCCACGCCGAGCACTATCGCGCCGCTCCCACCCCCGCCGCGCGGCTCGACCATGACCACGCGGCGCTGGCCGCCGCCGAGCTTGTTGGCAAGCGGCAGCCGCTGGTGGCAGCGGCTACAGAAGGTGGCGCCGGTTGAGTTGCGCCGCCCGCAGTTGGGACAAATCAAGGAATCACTCGGTTAGACGCATGGAACCTGGTTGGGAGCGCCCAAGTATAGGAATGGCTATTGAGTTACGACGATTGTCCGCCGCTGTTCGATACGGTTGGTCTGTGGTTCAGGTGGCGCGTGCGGCGGAAATCAGGCGTGCGCGGCCGCGACCCCACTCATGCGCGGCACGATGTCGCGCGCGTACGTGGCGAGCGTGGCTTCCTCGTACAGCATTTCCGCGGTCAAATGCCGCGCGCCCTTGCCGA
>DAIERN010000088.1 GCA_027346765.1 Chloroflexota bacterium
GACACATGCTGGCCGCGGAATGCGCGCAGCGTGCTGGTCGGACGTTCGGGGCCATACAGCAGCTCCGCCGGCTTGCCGTAGTCGAGGATCAGGACGTAGCCCCGCTCGAGATCGCGGCCAATCTCCGTCAGCCAGTCAAGCATGGCCAGGTTCACGTCGCGAAGCTTGCCTTCCCCGACGCGGATGTGGCGTGCTTCAAACCAGGTGGCCAACCTTTCATCCGACAGGTCGGCATCGATCTGCCCGAAACGACCGTCTGACCAGCCGACCCGGAGCTCCCTCAGGCCAGCCTTCCGACCAACCACCCGGTGGACAGGCAAGGCGTCCAGGAACTCGTTGGCGAGGACCACACCAGTGAACGACGTCGCGGGACGCGCAGATTCGAACTCAACTGGCTCGTACCTGATGTCCGCGGGCAGTGCCTGGCCCAGTGTCCGCCGGCCCGCGCCGTATTCGCGCACCGTGAAACCAGGCGGGCTGCCCAAACGCTGGCGCATCTCCTCGATCTGGCGCGCAACCGTCTGGCCGAAGACCGGGTGCAGCTCCGGCGCGGTGACGAAATCGCCGGCGCGCGTCGTGCGCGGAGCGCCCGTGGCGTAGTAGCCCAGCCCCGGCTCGTACAGCGCGCGTTCCATGAAGCGCGCAAAGGTGATCGGGCCGCTCGACTCGATCTCGGCGCGGATCAGCTCGATGAGCCGCGGATCGCCCGGGTCATCAGAAGGCGGCGCGGCCAGAATCGAGCGGAACGGCTCTGCACGCATGGGACCTCACGCTACAGGATTGGCCAATGACATTCGACGAGTCGCTCGCCCAGCTGCGGGTGTGCGACCTGGAGACCATCGGCCGGGTGACGGGCCGGCCGCACGTCGTCGAGATCTGGTTCGCCGCGGACCCCACGCGAAACCGGCTATACATGCTCGCCGGAGGCCGCGACCAGGCTGACTGGACGCGCAACGTCCGCCATGACGGCCGCGTGCGCATGCGCTTCGGCAAGCGCTGGCTCAAAGGGACCGCGCGTTGGATCGAGGGCGAGCCGGACGAGCCGCTCGCGCGTCGGCTCCTCGCGGCCAAGTACTACGGCTGGACTCAAGGCCGCGCGCTCAACCAATGGGCGCGCAACTCGTTGCCAGTCGCGATCGACCTGACCGACTCCAAGTAAGGTCCCGAGTCCACTCGGAGAGTGAGTCTCCGACCGGACTCACAGGTTCAGCCGGCTGCCTAGTTCAGGCGCTCCTTGGCAGAGCCCGCGGGCTCGGCCTCAGGCGCGCCGCTGCGCTCGGCCGCGCGGCGAACATCGCGCCGCTCGTCAGTCGCGTTCGCGACCACGGTCTCGCCGCCGGATGTGAACAGCAGCGTGCCCGACCCTGCGTCCGCGTCGACCTTGATGGTCGAGCCGGGCTTGAACTTGCCCTCGAGCAGCGCCCGCGCCAGCGGGTTCTCGACGAGCCGCTGGATTGAGCGCTTGAGCGGCCGCGCGCCGTACGCCGGGTCGAAGCCCTCCGCCGCGATGAGCTGGCTCGCGGCCGGCGTCACTTCCAATGTCAATTCGTGGTCGGCCAGCCGCCTGGTCAGGTCGCCCAGCAGCAGCTCGACGATGTGCGCGAGGTCGCCCTCCGTCAAAGCGTGGAACACGATGATCTCGTCGATCCGGTTCAGGAACTCCGGTCGGAAGACCTGGCGCAGCGTGTCGGTCACCTGCTTCTTCATCTGCTCGTACGAGTCTTCGTCGCGCTTGCCGGCGAAGCCGGTGATGAACTGGCTGCCGACGTTGCTGGTCATGACGATGACCGTGTTCTTGAAGTCGACCGTGCGGCCCTGGCCGTCGGTCAGACGACCGTCATCGAGCACCTGTAGCAGGACGTTGAACACGTCGGGGTGCGCCTTCTCGACCTCATCGAGCAGCACGACCTGGTAAGGCCGGCGGCGGACAGCCTCCGTCAGCTGGCCGCCTTCGTCGTAGCCGACGTAGCCGGGCGGGGCACCGATCAACCGCGACACGGAGAACTTCTCCATGTACTCGCTCATGTCGATGCGCGTGAGCGCGGCTTCGTCGTCGAACAGGAACGCAGCCAGCGCCCGCGCGAGCTCGGTCTTGCCCACGCCGGTTGGGCCCAGGAAGATGAATGAGCCGATTGGACGCCGGGGATCCTTCAGCCCGGCGCGTGCCCGACGGACCGCATCGCTGACGGCTTCGACCGCTTCGTCCTGGCCCACCACGCGCTTGTGCAGCTCGTCCTCCATGCGGATGAGCTTGGCCTGCTCACCTTCCATTAGCCGCGTGACCGGCACCCCGGTCCACGACGACACGATGCGCGCAATGTCGTCCGCGTCGACCTCCTCCTTGAGCAGCCGCTGGGCGCCTTCCTTGGCGAGCGCGGCCTCTTCGTCGGCGAGGCGCTTCTGGGTCTCGGGCAGCTTGCCGTACTTGAGCTCGGCAGCTTTTCCGTAGTCCGCGGCGCGCTCGGCCTTGTCGATCTCGAGCTGCAGGTCCTCGAGCTGCTTTTTGGTCGCGCGCAGCTCGGCGATCTTGGCCTTTTCCTGCTCCCACTGGCTCTTGAGGGCGCCGGCGCGCTCGCCGATGTCAGCGAGCTCCTTCTCGAGCGTCTTCAGCCGCGTCTTGGATGCGTCGTCACGCTCCTTGCGCAGCGCCTCGCGCTCGATCTCGAGCTGGATGCGCCGGCGCTCGAGCTCGTCGAGTTCGACGGGCATCGAATCCATCTCCATGCGCAGGCGGCTGGCCGCCTCGTCAACGAGGTCGATCGCCTTGTCGGGCAGGAAGCGCTCGCTGATGTAGCGGTTGGAAAGGACGGCTGCGGCCACCAGGGCCGAATCGGTGATCCGGACTCCGTGGTGGTTCTCGTAGCGCTCGCGCAGGCCGCGCAGGATGGAGATCGTCTCTTCCACGCTGGGCTGGTCGACGAAAACCGGCTGGAAACGGCGTTCCAACGCTGCGTCCTTCTCGATGTGCTTGCGGTACTCGTCGAGCGTCGTCGCGCCGATGGTGTGCAGCTCGCCCCGGGCAAGCATGGGCTTCAACAGGTTGGACGCGTCCATCGCGCCCTCGGCCGCGCCCGCGCCCACGACCGTGTGCAGCTCGTCGATGAAGAGGATGACCTGACCCTGTGAGTCCTTGATTTCCTTGAGCACGGCCTTGAGGCGCTCCTCGAATTCGCCGCGGAACTTCGCGCCGGCGATCAGCGCCCCCAGGTCCAGCGCGACGACGCGCTTGTCCTTCAAACCTTCCGGGACGTCGCCGCGCACGATGCGCTGCGCCAGGCCCTCGGCGATCGCGGTCTTGCCGACGCCCGGCTCACCGATGAGCGCCGGGTTATTTTTGGTACGGCGGCTCAGGACCTGGATGACGCGGCGGATCTCCTCGTCGCGGCCCACCACCGGATCGAGCTTGCCCTCGCGTGCATCACGCGTCAGGTCGCGGCCGTACTTCTCGAGCGCCTGGTAGGTACCTTCAGGGTTGGCGCTGGTGACGCGCTGGCTGCCGCGGACCTTCTGGAGCGCCGCGAGGATCTGCTCGTGGCTCGCCCCGGCGGCCTCGAGGATGCGCTGCGCGTCACCGCCGGATTGAGCCGCCGCGAGCAGCAGATGCTCGGTCGAAACGTATTCGTCACCCAGACGCTTGGCCTCGTCCTCGGCGTGGCGGACGAGCTGTTGCGCGCGTGGGTCGAGCGACATCGAACCGCCGGCGATCTTGGCGCGACGGCCCAGGCTCGCGGCCAGCTCTACACCCACTTGGGCCGGATCCGCGCCAAGGGCGCGCAGTGTCGCCGCCGGGATGCCCTCGGGATCCTGGAGCAGCGCGGCAAGAATGTGCTCCACGTCCAGCACGGGCGAGTCTGAGTCGGTGGCCAGACGCTGGGCGGCGATGATCGCCTCTTGCGCCTTTTCGGTGTAGCGGTCGAGCTTCATTGCTTGTGTCCTTCGGCGTGTCCTTCAGCGAGATCGAGAAATTCGGTCGCGGCCTCTTTGGCTTTGGCCGACAGACCCGTCGGTAGCACCAGCCGCACCTTCACGAACAGATCACCCCGACCCTCCTTGCGGAAGTGGGGCAAGCCCTGGCCGGCCAGTCGAAACGTCCGGCCGGTCTGCGTCTCGGGCGGGATGCGCAGCGCAACCGTGCCGGTGAGCGTCTTGATCTTGGTTTCGCCACCCAGCAGCGCCTCGCGCAGCGTGATGGGCACCTCGCGCGTCAGGTTCGCCCCGTCGCGGGTGAACACCGGATGGGGCGCGACCTTGACCGTGACGTACGCATCAGCCCCGGCGGCAACGCCGGAAAACCGGATGTGCTGGCCGTTGGCGACGCCGTTAGGGATGGTCACCTCGATGCGCTTCCCATCCACGTCGAGCAGCCGCTTGGCGCCGCTCGCCACTTCCTCGAGGGTCACCTCAGCCTGCGCCTCGAGCCGCGCCGGAGCGGACGAGCGGCCATTGCCGCCGCCGGCCGGCTGGCCCATGCCAGCCAGCAGGTCCTCGATCGATTGGGCCCCGCGCGTCCTGGTCTGGGTCCGCGTCCGCCCGCCGCCGGCCGGCTCACTGCCGAACCCACCACCGCCGCCGAAGAACGTGCGGAAGAAGTCGCTGAAGCCGGCCAGGTCCTCGGCGTTGCCGCGGTATTCGAACCGCACGCCACCAGGCCCGGCACCGCTGAACCCGCCGCCGCCGAACCCGGCGAACGGATTGCCAGCCTGGCCGCCACCGGCCGCGCCAGCGCGCTGGTAGTCCTGCCAGTTGCTGCCCAGCTGGTCGTACAGCTTGCGCTTCTCGGGATCAGACAAGACCTCGTTGGCCTCGTTGATCTCCTTGAACTTGCTTTCAGCCGCGGCGTTGCCCTTGTTCGCGTCTGGATGGTGCTGCCGGGCAAGCTTGCGGAAGGCCTTTTTGATTTCGGCCTGGCTGGCAGTGCGCGGCACCCCCAGCGTTGCGTAGTAGTCCCGGTATTCCATCGTCATTCAGTAAGCGGGCGGCGACGGTTTCCCGCCGCCGCCGCTCTGTAGCTCCGTTGGCTCTAGTTGCTGCCGGGAGCGGCGATTGCCGGCGGCTGCTCCTGGCCGGGGAAACCGCGCCGAATCTTGTCGGGTGCGGCGGGGTTCTCCTCGTCGATCTTCTCGCCCTTCTCGACCACTTCGGCCGGCTTGGCGACCAGGCGCTTGGGCACGCGCACCAGGCCATGCTCGAGCACTTGGTCCATCGACTCGACCAGGACAAGCTTCATCTGCTTGCGGATCTCCTCGGGGATATCGACTAGGTCCTTCTGGTTCTTGAGCGGCACGATCACCGACTTGGCACCGGACAGGTGCGCAGCGAGGATCTTGCTCTTCAAGCCACCAATAGGCAGTACCCGGCCACGCAGTGTGATCTCGCCCGTCATGGCGATGTCCTTGTGGACCGGGATGCCGGTGAAGGCGCTGACCATGGCGAGGGCCATGGTGATGCCCGCCGACGGACCGTCCTTGGGGATGCCACCTGCCGGGACGTGGATGTGCAGCGTGTACTTCTCGAACGCATCGCGCTCGATGCCCAGCTCATCCGCGTGGGCGCGGATCCACGACAGGCCGGCACGGGCCGACTCGCGCATGACCTCGCCCAGCTGGCCGGTGAGGATGAAGTCCTCCTTACCCGGCATGCGGGTGACTTCGACGCTGACGACGTCGCCGCCGACCTCGGTAACCACGAGACCCGTGGCCGCGCCGGTCTGGTCTTCCTTCTCGAGCTCGCCGTACTCGAAGCGCGGCGGGCCAAGCAGGTCAGCCAGCTTCTTGACGTCGACCGTGGTCTTGCGCTTGCGGCCTTCGGCCACCTGGCGCGCCGTCTTGCGCATGATGTTGGCAATCTCACGCTCGAGATTGCGCACGCCGGCCTCATGCGTGTACGCCTGGACGAGCTCGACCATCGCCGCGTCAGTGATCTCGACGTTCTTGGCGGTCAAGCCGTGGTTCTCGAGCTGCTTGGGGATGAGGAAGCGCTTGCCGATCTCGATCTTTTCCTGCTGGGTGTAGCCCGGCAGCTGGATGATCTCCATCCGGTCGATGAGGGGAGCCGGAATAGTGTCGAGGGTATTGGCCGTCACCACGAAGAAGATGTTCGAAATGTCGAAGGGCAGGTCGAGGTAGTGGTCCCGGAAGGAGAAGTTCTGCTCTTGGTCGAGGGCCTCGA
>DAIERN010000089.1 GCA_027346765.1 Chloroflexota bacterium
CCGCGCGCTCGGTCGGTGGGTGCATCTCGCTGGTGCGCATCATCACCAGGCTGACCACGACCGCGAGGTAGCTCACCGCGTTCACGAAGAAGAGCGGCTCGATGCCGATGCCCGCGATCGTCAGGCCGGCGATGGCCGGGCCGATGATGCGGGTGATGTTGAAGACCGTGCTGTTGAGCGCCACGGCGTTGGCGATGTGCTCCCGACCGACCATCTCGATCACGAACGCCTGGCGGATGGGCATGTCGAACGAGTTGACGACGCCCAAGCCCAGCGCAAGCACGAAGATGTGCCACACCTGCACCTGGCCGGTCGCGTACAAGAGAGCCAGGATGAGCGCCAGCAGGCCGGCGGCGATCTGGGTGACCATGAGCGCCTTGCGCTTGGAGACGGAGTCGGCAACGATGCCGCCGATTGGCCCCAGGAACAGGATCGGGCCGAACTGGGCGACGGCAATGATGCCCAGCGCGAGCGGGTCGTTGGTCAATTGCAGGACGAGCCAGGCCTGGCCAACCGACTGCATCCAGGTGCCGATGAGCGACACGAGCATGCCCGTCCAGAACAGCCGGAAGTTGCGGTGGCGGAAGGCGACCAGGCCTTCAGGCAGTTTCATGGCTGGTTGCTCGTCGCTGCCCTGACGGCGGCCTCGATCAGGTCGGCGCTCCGCTCCACCCCCAGGTGACCGGTGTCGAGCGCCAGGTCGTAGTGGGTAACGTCCTTCCAATCGGCGCCGAAGACACTTTGGATGTACTCGGCGCGCGCGGTGTCGATCGACTGGCACAGCTCGCGCAGCGCCTTCTCCTCTGGTCGCGCCTCCGCGGGGATCTGCTCCACCCGCGCGAGGAGGTAGCGGACGCGGGCGTCGAGTGACGCGTGGAGCTGGACGTGGAAGGTGTTCGGTCGATCGGCCAGGATGAACGCACCGCCGCGACCCAGGATGACCGCGTTGCCGGTGTCAGCCGCTTCCTCGATGACGGCGCGGGTGACCTCGACCAACCGCTCGTGCACGCTCATTGGCGCGAGCGAGGGCGCCAGGGTCATGCCGGGCAGCGCCGGCTCCGGAGACGCGGCTAGAGCTGACGCGACGCGCTGCCAGACCGTGGGCAGGCGCTCGTCGTAGCTCTCCAGCTCCTGCTCGGGGATCCCAGCGCGCAGCGCCACCTGGGCGACGATCGCGCGGTCGAGCAGCTCCGACCCAAACCGCTGTGCCAGCAGCCGGCCAATTGGCGCCCCCGCGGCACCGAACTGGCGCGAGATCGTTACTACCGGCAACTACTTGGCTCCGCAGCTAACGCTGCTGCGCGCGAAGCGGCAGGCTCCCGGCCAATGGCCGGTTGCCAGCCGTCGCTTGCTCCACCCCCAAACCCATGGTCTTAGCCAGCAGCCAATCTCGCCATGGCATCGACCAGCTCGCGCACGGTACCGGCCGACTTGTCGAAGGCAGCCTGCTCATCGGGGGTGAGCTCGATCTCGACGATGTCCGCGACGCCGCCGCGACCCAGCTTGACCGGCACGCCCACGAACAGGCCGTCGACACCGTACTTGCCCTTGAGCAGCACCGCACACGGCAGGATCTCGTTGCGGTCGTTCAGGATCGAATCGACCATCTGGGCGACGCTCGCTGCCGGCGCGTAATAGGCGCTGCCCGTCTTGAGCAGCGCGACCACTTCCGCGCCGCCGTTGCGGGTTCGGGTCACGAGCGCGTCGATGCGCTCCTGTGACATGAGCTCGGTGATGGGCACGCCGCCCGCGGTCGAGTAGCGCGGCAGCGGCACCATCGTGTCGCCGTGGCCGCCCAACACGAAGGCGTGGGTGCTGCTGACGCTGACGCCCAGCTCCTGCGCGATGAACGTCCGGAAGCGCGCCGAGTCGAGCACGCCGGCCATGCCGATGACGCGCTCCGCCGGGAAGCCGCTCGCATCCATCGCCACGTGGCACATGGCGTCGAGCGGGTTGGTGACGATGATCAGGATCGCGTTGGGCGAGACCGCGGTCGAGGACTGGACGACGCTGCGGACGATGCCCATGTTCTTGGACAGCAGGTCATCGCGCGTCATGCCCGGCTGCCGCGCCAGGCCCGACGTGACCACGATGATGTCCGAGCCGGCCGTGTCGGCGTAGTCGTTCGTGCCGGTGACCGTCATGTCGTGGCCCACGACCGGCGCCGCTTCCGCCAGATCGAGCGCTTTGCCCTGCGGCAGGCCCTCGACGATGTCGATCAGGACGACGTCGGCCAGGCCGCCCTCAGCGACACGTTGTGCGACGGACGCGCCGACGTTGCCGGCGCCGATGACGGTTACCTTGGGGCGTGCCATGTCAGGCATCTCCTCGTGCAGGGCCACGCTGCTGGGGCCCATGGTCTGGATTGGCTTGATTGTACGAGCGACGGTGGAGCGGCGGGCATCGAGCTGCTTAAGTCAAAGCTGGTAGCGATCGGCTCAGCGGCTATCCTCGTGAGCAATGACTGACCAGCCACTCCCCGACCGACCCGCCGGGGACGATTCAGCCACCGACCACCAGCATGCCGACCCGGCCTGGCGGCCGGAGACCCTGGCAGTCCATGCCGGCCTGGCGCCCGACGAGCTGACCGGCGCGGTCGCGCCGCCCATCTACCAGACGGCCACGTTCGCCCAGGAGGGCGTCGGCCGGCCGCGCGGCGGTTGGGAATACGCCCGAACGGGCAACCCGACGCGCGCCCGCCTCGAGGAGGCCGTTGCCGCGCTCGAAGGTGGCACGCACGGATTGGCCTTTGCTTCGGGCTCCGCGACCACACAGGTGATCGCCACCCTGGCGCTGCCCGGTGAGCGGATCCTGTGCGTGAACGACGTCTACGGCGGCACGTTCCGCCTCTTCGAGCGCGTGCTGCGCGACACCGGAGTGGAAGCGAGCTATCACGACTTTGCCGGGGATTTCGCGGGGGAGCTGGAGCGCAACCTCGACGGTCGCACGCGGCTGGTGTGGCTGGAGACGCCGACCAACCCGCATCTGCGCGTGATCGACATCGCGGCTGTCGCACAGCGCCTCGCGGCGCACGCCGGCGCCCGCGGGGAGCGGCCCATCCTGGTCGTCGACAACACCTTCGCCTCGCCGCTGAACCAGCAGCCGCATGCGCTGGGCATCGACATCGTTTTCCACTCCGCGACCAAGTACCTGAGCGGCCACTCGGACACGATCAGCGGCGTCCTCGCGACATCGCGCGACGATCTATACGAGCGCCTCGCGTTCCTCCAGAACGCGATCGGCGCGGTCCCGGGGCCCATGGACTGCTTCCTGGTGCTGCGCGGCCTGCGCACACTCGCGCTGCGCATCGAACGGCATTCCGCGAATGCACAGGCCGTCGCTGAGGCGCTTGCAGGGCGCGACGACGTTGAGCGAGTGAACTACCCCGGCCTGCGCAGCGGCCGCCACGCGCATCCTTCCGCTGACCTCGCGTCGCGCCAGATGCGCTATCCGGGCGGCATGGTGTCGTTCGTGCCCGCGCCGCGTGACGGCCGCTCAGCCGACGAGCGGGCGCGCAACTTCGTCGAGGGCACGCGGATCTTCGTACTGGCCGAGTCGCTGGGAGGGGTCGAGTCGTTGTGCGAGATCCCTGCCCTCATGACCCACGGCAGCGTCGCCAACTCGCCGCTCGAGGTCTCCACCGCGCTCGTGCGCTTATCGGTCGGCGTGGAGCACGTCGACGATCTCGTCGCGGACGTCACCCAGGCGCTCGACCGGGCATGACCTCGCCCGCGGCCGCAGCGCTCGACCCAGCTCAGCAGCCGCAGGAGTCCGGACTCGTGGATAACTGGCAGACGATCATCGAGCCGTTCCGCATCCACTCGGTCGAGCCCATCCGGATGACCACCGTGGCCGAGCGCGACGCCGCGCTCAGGAACGCGGGCTGGAACCTGTTCAACCTCCACGCCGACGATGTGATCATCGACCTGCTGACCGACTCGGGCACGGGCGCGATGAGCCGCGACCAGTGGGCGGCCATCCAGCACGGCGACGAGTCCTACGCCGGCTCGCCGTCGTGGTTTCGCTTCCTCAACGCCGTCCAGAAGCTGTGGCCGCTCAAGCACGTCATTCCCACCCACCAGGGCCGCGCGGCGGAGAAGATCCTGTTCAGCGTCATCGGCGGCCCGGGCAAGATCGTGCCCAACAACGCCCACTTCGACACGACCCGCGCCAACGTCGAGAACACCGGCGCGGAGGCGATCGACCTGACCCCGCCGCGCAATCCGCACGAGCTCGCACCCTTCAAGGGCGACATCGACGTCGCCGCGCTGGAGCAGCTCATCGCTGAGCGCGGCGCCGGGAACATCCCGGTCGTATTCATGACGATCACCAACAACTCGATGGGCGGCCAACCGGTGTCGCTGGCCAACCTGCGCGCGGTGCGCGAGGTGTGCACGCGCTACGGCCTGCCGCTCTTCTTCGACGCCTGCCGCTTCGCCGAGAACGCCTGGTTCATCAAGCAGCGCGAGCCGGGCTACGCCACCAAGTCGATCCCGGACATCGTGCACGAGATGGCCGCGCTGGCCGACGGTATGACGATGAGCGCCAAGAAGGACGGCCTGGCCAACATCGGCGGCTGGCTGGCGATGAACGACGACAAGCTGGCCGAGGCGTGCCGCAATGTGCTGATCCTGACCGAGGGCTTCCCGACCTACGGCGGGCTGGCGGGGCGCGACCTCGAGGCGATCGCCCAGGGTCTCGAGGAGGTCGTCGAGGAGGACTACCTGCGCTATCGCATCCAGTCGACCGCGTACCTGGGCGAGGCGCTCGATGCGAGTGGCGTGCCGGTGATCCTGCCCATCGGCGGTCATGCCGTGTACATCGACGCGCGCGAGATGCTGCCCCACATCCCGCCGCTGGAGTACCCGGGGCAGGCGCTGGCCGTGGCGCTCTATCGCGCGGGCGGCATCCGCGGTTGCGAGATCGGCACGGTGATGTTCGGGATGCATCCCGACGGCACTGAGACACCAGCCAAGCAGGACCTCGTCCGCCTGGCGATCCCCCGCCGGACGTACACCCAGTCGCACATCGACTACACGATCGAGGTCATCCAGAAAGTGGCGGCCAGCGCGCGCGACCTGCGCGGCTACCGCATTGCCAGCGCGCCCGCCGCGTTGCGCCACTTCACCGCTGTTTTCGCGCCGCTATAGCTGCGATTCGCCGCGGGCGGTGTGGTCGGGTTAGGATTGGGGGGCTGCGCGACGGAGCCGTGAACCCGCCGCCTGAGGGACCGCGCCTTGGAGGGAATAATGCGAAAGCGCCTCGCCGTGCTGGTGCTGCCGTGTGCGCTGCTGATCCTTGCGCTGATGCCGGCGCAGGCACTCGCCTCGTCCAGCTTCACCGTGACAGTCGAACGCGACACCTGCGTTGCCGGCGCCGGCAAGTACCACCTGGGCCAGGGCGTGCTGCGCGTACGGATCATCGAATACGGCAAGTCGGGCACTACCCGATTCACCTTCGTGGGACAGGTCTGGCACCGGGCCATCCATGGCACCAAGTGGACCTTGGAATACCAGTGGCCGGCGAACGACAAACCGTCGTTCCCCAATGACAGCAGCTCGCACTATGAGTCGCGCCAGTTCGCATATGCGCCCAACCACAATGCCTATCACAAGATCGCCCTGCGAGTCCGGGCGTGGCACAACAACACAGTGCTGTATTCCAAGCTGGTCCTAGGCAAGTGGTGCTAGCCCACTTTTCGGCCGCGATGCGCCGCGCAGGCCTGCTGGGGCTCATCCTCGTGGCGCTCATCGTGCCCGGTACGGTGCGCGCCGCGGATGCGTTCCAGTTCGAGATCCGTCGCAACAGCTGCACGTCGACCGGCCATGACTTCGGCCACGGCGAGATCCTGCTCAAGGTGAAAGTGACGGAGAACGGCGCGTCGGGTGCCAACAAGTTCACGCTGGCGGCGGTTGCGCAGCATCACCCGGCCGGTGCCGTGGCGATCCACCAGCGCATCGAGCAGGACGTCGGCGGCGGCCGGATCGGGATAGGCCTCCAGCGCAGCGCGGGCGGCGTCATCGTCGGCCAGCCGATCCGCCAGTGCGCTGCGCTGCGCGGCGTCCAGCGGTGCGCGCGCCGGCAGTGGCTCCGCCAGCGCCGACAGCGCGCGATAGCCGTCGGCTTCGGCGAGGTAGGCGTCGAGGTCCGCATAGCGCGCCG
>DAIERN010000008.1 GCA_027346765.1 Chloroflexota bacterium
TTGAGCCGCTTAGCGTCGATATACCAAACAAATGGCGGATCGGAGCCACCCGCGCGGGGGATCAGCCCGCGAGCACCTCGTCGCGTCTGGCAGGCTCGGGCTCGCCCGGCACGACGTCGTCGAGCGGCACGCGCGGCCCGGCGTTGCCCTCCAGCACCTGGCGCAGCCGGTCGGGAATGGAATCCACCGACGACCAGTCGAGCGGCTCGCGCACGGTCGCAACCGGCTCCACGCTCGCGGCACGCTTGCCGTTGAGCGGGTCGGCGGTCCATTCCAGCGCGATACCGCCCGAAGTCAGGCCCGCCCCAAAGGCAACCAGCACGATCTTGTCGCCGACCTTGATCCGGCCCGAGTCAACAGCCTCGGCGAGGGCGATCCCGACCGACGCAGCCGAAGTGTTCCCGTATCGATCGAGGTTGACGAACATCTTCTCCATGGGCAGGCCCAGCCCCTTGGCAACCGATTCGATGATGCGCACGTTGGCCTGGTGCGGGATGAACAGGTCGATCTCGTCGGGCTTCCAGCCGGCGCGCTCGATGGCCTTGAGCGCGGTCGTGGCCATGGTCTTGGTGGCGTAGCGGTACGTTTCGCGGCCTTCCATGCGGACGTAATGCTCGCCCCGGGCCAGTGTCTGGCCTGAAGCGGGTGATCGGGACCCCCCGGACGGCAGCCAGATCATGTACGCCCCGTCAGGGTCCGTGGTGAGCTCCATGCCGCGCATGCCACCGCCCTCTTCCTCGGAGGCCGACAGCACCATCGCGCCAGCGCCATCGCCGAACAGGATGCAGGTGCCGCGGTCGGAGAAGTCGAGGTAGCGCGATAGCGTCTCCGACCCGACCACCAGCGCGTGCTTGAACATGCCCGAGCGCAGGTACGCATCAGCCACGGTGTAGGCGTAGACCAGGCCGCTGCACGCTGCCGCGACGTCCATCGCCGCCGCGCGGGTGTTGCCGATCGCCTCTTTGACCAGCGCCCCGGTAGAGGGCATCCAGTAGTCGGGCGTGAGCGTCGCGACGAGGATCACGTCGATGTCGTCCGGCTGCAGTCCGGCCACGGCGATGGCGCGCTTGCCGGCGATCGCGGCCAGCGTCGCGGTCGTCTCGTGGCGCGCGGCGATGCGCCGTTCGCGGATGCCGGTGCGGGTGACGATCCACTCGTCCGACGTATCGACCACGCGCTCCAGGTCGGCGTTGGTCAGCCGCCGTTCGGGCGCGTACATGCCCCAACCGGTGATGCGCACGCTGCGCGGTGTCATGGTTCCACCTCGATCAAAGGATCCTTGGCCTTCACCAGCGCGCCGTCCTCCGGGAAGACACGCACAACGCGACCGGCACGGTCGCTCTTGATCTCGTTGAAGAGCTTCATCGCCTCGATCAGGCCGATCACCTGGCCCACCAGCACCGGGCTGCCCACCTTGACGTAGGGCTCGGCGCCGGGCGACGGCGCGCCGTAGAACAGCCCGGTGAGCGGCGCGACGATGGCGTTCACGACAGGCGCGGGTTGGGCCGGGGCGGTTGGCGGGGTGTCGTTGGCGGCTGGCGTTGAAGGCACCGACTGACCTGCGGGAGCCGATTCGACCGATGAGCTGAATGCACCGGGCTTGCGCAGCACCAGCGCGGTTTTGCCCACCTCGATCTCGAGCTCGGACAGCTCCGACGCGTTGAGTATCGCCTCGAGCTTGTCAATCAGCCCGATCAAGCCGGTCATGTCCGATGCGGTCATGACTCGTCCCAGCGGCGCAGGACGAGCGCCGCGTTTTGGCCACCGAAGCCGAAGGCGTTCACGAGCGCGGCACGCACCTCGCGCTGCCTGGCGGTGAGCGGCGTGAGGTCCAGGCCGTCTGCCTCGGGCGCGGGATCGACCAGGTTCAGCGTGGGCGGAACGCGGCTCTCGCGCATCGCCTGGATCGACGCGATCGCGCCGATGCCACCGGCCGCGCCCAGCGTGTGACCGATGGCACTCTTGGTCGCGGTGATGCTGACGTCCTTGATGGCATCGCCAAAGACCGACTTGAAGCCCTGCAGCTCGGCCGGGTCGCCCTCCGGCGTGGAGGTCGCGTGGGCACTGATGAGATCAATGTCCGCCGGCGCCATGCCGGCCTTGGCCAGGGCGCGCCGCGCGGCCCGCGCGCCACCCTCCCCGCCTGGTGCCGGGAGCGTGATGTGGCTGGCATCGCCGGTTGCGCCGTAGCCCACGATCTCGGCAAGGATCGCGCCACCGCGCCGGCGGGCGTGCTCCAGCTCTTCGAGCACGAGCACGCCGGCGCCCTCGGCGATGACGAAGCCGTCGCGGCCTTCGTCGAACGGCCGGCTGGCGCCCTGCGGATCGTCGTTGCGCGTCGACAGCGCGCGCATCGCCGCGAACGCGCCGACCAGCGCCTCCTGCACTGACGCCTCCGAGCCACCGGCGAACATCATGTCCGCGTCGTCGCGAACGATCGTCTCGTATGCCTCGCCAATGCCGTGGCCGGCCGTCGCGCAGGCGCTGACCGTCGCCCAGTTGGGGCCCTTGGCGCCAAAGGTGATCGCGCTCTGGCCAGACGCGAGGTTGGCGATCGCCATGGGGATGAAGAAGGGTGACAACCGATCCGGGCCACGCGAAACGTTGATGCCGATCTGCTCGATGAGCGTGCCCGAGCCGCCCAGCCCCGAGCCGATGACGATGCCGGTCCGCTCGGCGAGCTCGCCTTCCAGGTGCTCCGGCAGGCCGGCGTGGCGCATCGCCTCAGCGGTCGCCACCAGCGCGAACTGCGTGTACCGGTCGTTGCGCCGGATCTCCTTGCGGTCCAAGACGCCCGATGGGTCGAAGTCCTTGACCTCGCCGCCGATCTTGCTCGTGACCCGCTCGGGATCGAAGTTGACGCGAATCGTGTCCACGCCGCTCTCGCCCGCGACGAGGCGCGACCAGAACGTGGCCACGTCGTTGCCGAGCGGCGTCACCGCGCCCATGCCGGTGACGACGACGCGCCGGCGGCCACTCGTCATCTGATCAGCCGCCCCGTGCGGATGGTGGCCGCGCGGTAGACGTCACCGGGCAGGCCGCGCGCGGCCACTTCCTCGGCCGCGGCACCCGCGTCATAGGTCGGCCGGAAGAGCTCGGCCGTTGGCTGATCATCCTCGCCATCGGGCACGGTCAGCAGCGCCCAGCAGGCCGCCGGGTCGCCGTCGAAGGCGTAGCCGCAGGAGCCCGGGTTGACGATCAGCTTGCGGCCCAGCTCGCGCACGTTCGCGAGGTGCGTGTGACCGCAGCAGATGACGCGCGCGTCGGTGCGCGTGACCCGCTCGACGGTGGCGGTGGGGTCAAGGTCGGGCGCCAAACCGGCGGTCAGCGACCCGGGCGAGCCGTGGCACACCAGGACGAGCGTGTCTTCGTTCCACGTCCGGCGCTCGTACGGCAGCCGGCGCACGTAGTCGAGCTGCTCGTCGGACAGCTGCTCGCGCGCCCAATCGGCGGCTGCGATGTGGGTCGAGGGCACGTCGTCGAGCCACGGGAAGGCCGCCGCGTACTCGCTGTCACCCACCGCCAGGTCGGTGTTGCCCGCGATGACCAGGGCACCGGCCTTCTCGAGCGCACGGACCTTGTCGATCACCTAGCCCGGGCGCGGCCCGTTGAAGGTCAGGTCGCCGGTGATCAGGTACCGGTCGGGCTTGTGCTTCTTGGCATCGGCCAGCGCCGCATCGAGCGCGGCGACGTTGCCATGAATGTCGCCCAGGACCGCGAGTCTCAGTGCCATCAGCCCAGCACTCCTTCGCGCGGGATGATGAACGACAGATCAGCCTCGCAGGCCACCTCGCCGTCGACCGTCGCTACGGCATGGCCGCGTCCAAAGCGGCCACCCAGCTTGGCCATCGTCACCTCGAGGGTGAGCTTGTCCCCAGGCTGGACGACGCGCTTGAAGCGGCACTCATCGATCGCGGCGAACAGCCCAATGCGGTCGCCAAAACCTTCCTGCTGGGCGACGTACACCGCCATCGTCTGGGCCAGTGCCTCCACCTGCAGGACACCGGGCATGACCGGCAGCTGCGGGAAGTGGCCCTGGAAGAACCACTCGGTGGCGGTCACTCCCTTTTCGCCCTTGATGTAGCCGCGCGCCGGGTCGTACTCGACGATCCGGTCGACGAGTAGGAACGGCCAGCGATGCGGGATCAGCGCCTGGATCTGGGCTGTGGTTAGAACGATGTCGGTCAACTTCACCTCTCCGTCAGGCGGCCGCATCAGCTGCGGCCATGAAGGCGGCGCTGCCAACGCGGTCGAGCAGGTTGGTCGTGAATTCGCCGTTGAGGAACGTGGCGTCCTGCAACAGCGCGCGATGGAGCGGCACGTTGGTGACCACCCCGTCCACGACGAGCTCGTCGAGCGCGGTGCGCGAACGGGCGATGGCCGTCGCGCGATCCGGGCCCCACACGATGAGCTTGCCCAGGAGCGAGTCATAGTAGGGCGGCACGTCGTAGCCGCTGTACAGGTGACTGTCCATGCGCACCCCGGGGCCGCCCGGCGCGAGGAACGTTTCGATCACACCGGCCGCTGGCCGGAAGTCGTGCGCCACATCCTCGGCGTTGATGCGGAACTCGATTGCGTGACCATTGAGCTCGATATCCGACTGCGTGACGCTGAGCGGCTCGCCGGCCGCGATGCGGATCTGCTCGGCCACGATGTCCAGGCCCGAGATCATCTCGGTCACCGGGTGTTCCACCTGGATGCGGCAGTTGATCTCGATGAAGTACCAGTTGCCCTGCCGGTCGAGCAGGAATTCCAGCGTGCCAACGTTCTCGTAGCCCGCGGATACGATCGCCTTGATCGCCGTGTCCAGCAGCGCGGCGCGCTGCTCGCTGGTCAGCGCCGGGCTGGGCCCCTCCTCGACGATCTTCTGGTGCCGGCGCTGGACGGAGCAGTCGCGCTCGCCCACGTGAACGCCGTTGCCGAAGCGGTCGACCATGACCTGGACCTCGACGTGGCGATTGTCCTCGAGCCACTTCTCGAGGTAGAGCGAGTCGTCCCCGAATGCGGCGAGCGCCTCTGACCGGCAGATGGTCATGGCCTGCTGCAGCTCGCGCGGCGAGCGGACCATGCGCATTCCTTTGCCGCCGCCGCCCGCCGACGGCTTGAGCAGCACCGGGTAGCCGATCTTGTCCGCCTCGGCCATGGCGTGCGCGTCGTCGCGCAGCATGCCCGAGCCCGGGATGGTCGGCAGCCCGTGCTTCGCGAGCAAAGTGCGCGTGCCCGCCTTGGACGCGAAGCGCTCGAGCACCTCCGGCGACGGGCCGATGAACGTCAGGCCGTGGGCGCGGGTCATCTCGGCGAAGGTGTCGTCCTCCGACAGGAAGCCGTAGCCCGGATGGATCGCCTCGCAGCCGGCGACGATCGCGGCCGACAGGATCGACGGCGCGGACAGGTACGAGCGGCGCGACTCTGCCGGGCCCACGCAGATCGCCTCGTCGGCGAGCTGCACCGCGCGCGAGTCGCGATCGGCCTCGCTGTAGGCGACGACGCTGGTGATGCCAAGCTGGCGGCAGGCACGCACGATGCGCAGGGCGATCTCACCCCGGTTGGCAATCAGGATCCGGCTAAACATTGGCTTCGACCCGACCGATGACCTGGCCGAACTCGACCGCCTGACCGGATTCGACCTCGAGCGACTTGAGCACACCGTCGACCGGGCTCACGACCTCCTGGCGGACGCCCAGGACGTCGACGAAGCCGAGGTTGTCGCTGGCGCGGACCTTGCCGCCCGGGGCGATGCCGTCGCGCAGCGTGAAATAGCCCACGGCAGGCGATTTGACCTGGCCGCGCACCGGCTCGCGTCGGGGCGGCTGCTGGTCAGCCGCGTGCGCGACCGCGGCCGGCTTGTGCGGCGCCTGGGCCGCCGGGCCCGCCGGTATGTCGCCATTCACGGCCCGGCGCAACCGGACGCGCCAGCCGTCCTGACGCACCTCGAGCTCGCCCAGATTGCTGGCGGCGAGGCGCTCGATGAGCGCGGGCACGACTTCGTTGGCCAGGCGGGCGATGGTGGCGCGCTCGTCGGGGTTGCCGGTCATGGGCTAAGCGCCCTCCCCGGTGCGCTGGCGGTCGGCTTGCCCGGTCGGGTCGGTTGATTCGTCGGTTGTTTGGGCTTCGCCGCCGGCCAGTGCATTGCGGCCAGCATCGATCACCCGCCGGATTCGCGCCCGCAAGCCCGGCCGCTGCGGCTGGGCCTCGCCCGACTCGGCGGCAATCGCGAACTCGCCCATGTTGCGGTAGCGCGCATAGCGCGCGTCGAGCAGCGCCTTGCGGTCGCGTCCCGCAAGGGAATCGAGATGCGCGGCGATGCGGGTGCGCAAGCGTCGAGCGGTCTCGTCGGGGTTGGTGTGCGCGCCGCCCGGCGGCTCGGGCACGACCTCGTCGATCACGCCCAGGGCAAGCTGCTCGGCGGCGGTCAGGCGCATCGCCATGGCGGCCTGCTGCGAGTACTCCGCCGAGCGCCACAGGATGCTCGCCGCACCCTCCGGGGAGATGACCGAGTAGATCGAGTTCTCGAGCGCCAGCACCACGTCACCCACGGCCAGCGCCAGGGCCCCGCCCGATCCGCCCTCGCCGGTGATCACGGTGACAATCGGCGTGCGCAGCCCAGCCATGATCATGATCGCCCGGGCGATCGCCTCGGCCACGCCGCGCTCTTCGGACGCGGGCCCGGGAAAGGCGCCGGGGGTGTCGATAAAGGTGACGACGGGAAGGCCCAGGCGTTCGGCCAGGCGGAACAGCCGGATCGCCTTGCGGTAGCCCTCCGGGTGGGGCATGCCGAAGTTGCGCCGGATGTTCTCGTCGGTCTCGGCGCCCTTTTGGTGACCGACGAAGACCGCCCGCCGGCCGTCGATGCGGCAAAAGCCGCCGACGATCGCCGGGTCGTCGCGGAACAGGCGGTCGCCGTGGAGCTCGATCACCTCGGTTGCGATCTGTTGGACCAGCTCGAGCGTGTGCGGCCGCTTGACGTTGCGCGCCTGTTGGACGCGCTGCCAGATCGCGCCGCGCAGCTCATCGGGCGTTGCCTCGACCGCGGCCGCCGGCCCGGCCGTGCGCTGCTCAACCACGGGCCGGCTCGCGGCGGATGAGCTCGTCGAAGAGCTGCGCCGAGCGGCCCAGCGGCGACGAGCCGTTCTGGCCGGCGCGCTCCACGTGGGCGCTGGGCTTCATGTAGCGCAGCAGCCCGAGCAGTGTCTCGCGCAGCTTGGCGCGCGGCACGACCAGGTCGACGAAGCCATGGTCGTACAGGAACTCGGCGCGCTGGAAGCCCTCGGGCAGCTCCTCGGCAATGGTGCCTGCGGCGACGCGCGCGCCGGCAAAGCCGATGAGCGCCTTGGGCTCGGCGATGTTGACGTCGCCCAGCGCCGCAAACGATGCGAACACACCGCCCGTGGTTGGGTCGGTCAGAACGCTGATGAAGGGCACCCCGGCGTCCCCCAGCCGGCCCAGCGCCGCGCAGGTCTTGGCGAGCTGCATCAGCGACAGCGTGCCCTCCTGCATCCGCGCGCCGCCCGATGACGCCACGATGATCAGCGGCAGCCGCTCCTCGAGCGCGTGCTCAGCCGCCCGGGTGACCTTCTCGCCGACGACCGTGCCCATCGACCCGCCCATGAAGGCGAAGTCCATGACGCACACCGCCACCCGCGTGCCGGCGATGGTGCCCGTGCCCCACACCGCCGCGTCGCGGCTACCCGTCGTGGCTCGAGCGGCCTCGAGCCGTTCGGGATATGGCTTCTGGTCGACGAAGCCCAGCATGTCGACCGACACGAGGTTGGCATCCTGCTCGCGGAAGGAGTCGCGGTCGAGCAGCTGGGCGAGGCGCTGATCGGCGCGCAGCCGGAAGTGGTGGCCGCAGCGGGTGCACACGCGCTGGTTCTTGTCGAGCTGCTTGTTGTAGAGCATCTCGCCGCACTCGGGACACTTGGTCCACAGGTTGGGCGGGTACTCCTGGCGAGCGCGGCCAAAAGGCAGCTTGAAGCCGGGCACGGCTAGTCCTGTCCCGCCGCGGCGCTCGACCGCGGACGGTGGCGCCACGCCCACATCGCGGCGCCCGCGAGCGAGACCCCAGAGGCGATCGCGCCGCCAATGAAGACGCGCCGCTCGATCACGACCTGGCTCGCCCCCGAGCCGCCGTCGACCTCCTCCTCGGCCAGCGCGCGCAGCTGGTCAGCCAGGCGCTCCTCGAAGAGGAACGAAGGATGGAAACGCGGCAGGCCGTTCTCGAGCGTGCGGATCGCGTGACGGACGCTTGGTGCGGGCGCACGCTGGGCAACCGGCATGGGCATCGGCAGCCGCGCGTGGCCGCTCAGCAATGCATCGATGTAGGCGTCGCTCTGGATCGCCCCCTCTTCGGTGTCGCGGAACATCAATTCGCCGCGCGCCTGCGCTCCGCCGGTGTGCCCTGCTTCGCCTCACGGCGGCGCCCCATGGATCGCGCCACGGCCTGCAGGGAGCGGTGGATGAGCACCCGCGTCGCCCCCTCTGAGCGGCCCAGCACCTGGCCGATCTCGCGTGCGTCGAGCTCATTCACGAAGCGCAGCACCAGCGCGCGACGGCGCTCGGCCGGCAGCCGGTCGATAGCGGCGAGGGCCGCGCGCAGCTCGTCGCGCTCAACCGCCGTGCCCGCAACGTCGTGCGCTCCGGCCAGCTCGAGCGCGGCATCGAGCTGCGTCTCAGGGTGGCGGCGACTGCGCCGGCGCTCGTTCGACAGCGTGTTGCGCGCGATCTGGAACAGCCACACGCGGAACGACGAGCCCGGGCCCGCATTTTCCTCGCGGAAGTGGCGCAACCCGCTCAGCGCGCGCAGAAAGACCTGGGCGGTGAGGTCCTCTGCCGCGTGCGGGTCACGCAGCTCGTAGAGCGCGAAGTTGTACACCTGGGCGACGTACTTCCGATAGAGCGCCTCGAAGGCGCGCGGGTCGCGTCGAGCCGCTTCTACGGCGGAGCGGTCGGCGTCGAGATTTGCCAGGGCCGCCACGCGGTCCTTCCCTCTCCTTAACACCGACGGAGTCTAGCCGTTACACCCAAATTTCCGGCCCTGACCCAAGTGCCCGAATTGGCCGCTTGTACCATCCCGCGAATGCGCCACTACCACGGCTTCATCGCCGACAGCGACCGCTGGCAGCGCTTCAAGCTGCGCGATGACGACGTGATCATCACGACCCCGTCCAAGAGCGGCACGACCTGGATGCAGACGATCGTCGGCATGCTGCTGCGCCAGACCACAGATCTGCCGCCGATCGGCACCATCTCGCCCTGGATCGACATGCAGATCCGCCACGAGGCAGAGATATTCGGCCTGCTCGAGGCGCAGACCACGCGCCGGTTCGTCAAGACCCACACGCCGCTCGACGGCCTGCCGTTCAATCCGCGCAACACCTTCATCGCGGTCATCCGCCATCCGCTGGACGTCGCGCTCTCAGATCGCGATCACGGCCTGAACATGAAGCGCGAAAACACGACCGCGCTGCGTGAGGCCGTCGCCGGCGAATACGAGCCGCCGCCCGACTGGGAGGACGCCCCAGAGGAACCGGCGCCGTTCCTGCGCTGGTTCATCGATAACAATCGGCCCGCGACCGGCAGCGGCCCCAACGGACTGGCCGACTACTGCGACCAGGTGGGCACCTACTGGGCGGCGCGTGCGCAACCGAACGTGCACCTGTTCCACTACCAGGATATGTGGAACGACCTGGATGCGGAGATGCGCCGCGTGGCTGCCGCGCTGGGCGTTGCCATCGACGAATCGAGGTGGCCGGCGTACGTGGACGCGGCGACGCTCAATGCGATGCGATCGCGCGCCCTCAACGCCGCACCCGACGCGCACCTCGACATCTGGAAGTCGCCCGGCAACTTCTTCCGCTCAGGCGGCACCCGTGAATGGGCGAGCCTGCTGACACCGGCTGAGATCGCCCATTTCGAAGCGCGGCTGCGCGAGCTGGCCGGTGATTCATATGACTGGATCACTCGCGGAAAGGCCGCGCTGCCCGCCTAGGTCACGCGGCAGCGCGTGACCTCGCCGCTGTCGATGACGCGCCGCCCGCCGCCGGCCACGTCGAGCAACAGCGCGCCGCTTTCGGGATCGACGCCGGCACCCGTGCCAAGCAGCGATTCATCGGCCACGTCGACCACCACCTGGCGGCCCGTTGTGATCTGGGTCACGCTCCAGCCGGCCGCGTCAAAGGAACCGGCGTTGAGCGCTTCGTAGCGCGGCTCGAGGCGGGCCAGGAAGGCGTCAAGCAGGGCCGCGTGGTCGATCGGCCGGTTGCCTGACAGCTGGCGCAGGCTGGTCATGCTCGCGGCCAGCAGCCACGGAAAGTCGGCCGCCTTCCAGTTGCCGTTGATGCCGATGCCGACTACGGCCGATTGAATCCGGGTGGAAGTGCTGACCGATTCGCCCAGCACGCCGGCCACCTTGACGACGCCCCGGTGCTCAACCAGAGCGACCAGGTCATTGGGCCACTTGAGCCAGATAGTGCCGTCGGCCAGGCCGGCCACTTCCTCGGCCGCGTCGCGCATTGCCATGGCCACGACTGCCGCCAGGCGCCAGCCGTGGCGCGGCGCCAAAAACTTTGGCCGGAAGCCGGCTGAGACGAGCAGCGCAGATCCCGGCGCCGCCATCCACTCGCGACCCAGGCGGCCGCGCCCGGCGCTCTGGTGATCGGCGACCGCGACGCAGACCTCCGGCTCGCCGGCGTCGAGCCACTCGCGGACCACGCGCTGGGTGGAGTCGATGGTGCGGAAATGCTCGAGCCGCGCGGGGAAGGCCATCAGCTTCTAGCGACCACGCCGGCGCCGGCGGCGGTGGGCCGGACGACCGAGGCGCGACCTTCGACGCCGGCGCCGTTGGCAGCGGCCTCGAGTGCGGCAGCGACGCGCGCGGCGGTGTCCGCGTCACCGCACAGCGCGATGACGCTCGATCCGGCGCCCGACAGCGACGCGCCCAGCGCGCCGGCGTGCATGGCCGCGGCGACGAGATCGGGCAGTGCCTGGAAATGCTCGGCGCGATATGGCTCGTGCAGGCGGTCGTCGGCCATCGCCGAGAGAAGCTCCGGGCGGTTCGCGGTGAGCGCGGCCACGACCAATGCGGCACGGCCGACGTTGTGCGCGGCATCGGCGTGCGCGACCTGCGCGGGCAGCGCGGCGCGCATCTCAGCCGTGCGCAGGGCCAATGCCGGGATGAAGACCGCGGCGACCAGATCATCAAGGGGCTCGAAGTGCGCCGCGCGCGGTCCCCGCTCGCCGTCGCGAGCGACGATCACGAAGCCGCCCAGCAGCGCCGCGGCGACGTTGTCCGGATGGCCGTCGACCTCGGTCGCGATGGACAGCAGCCGCTCGAATCCCAGCTCGGTCGCGGCCATCGCCTCGGCCGCACGCAGCCCGGCGACGACCGCCGCGGCCGACGAGCCCAGGCCGCGCGCCAGCGGGATCTCGTTGCGCATCTCGATCCGCATCACCGGCGGCTCCAGGCCCACGACCTGCAGGCCGCGCTCGAGTCCGATCAGGAAGCGATTGCCCGCGTCCATGCCGATCTCGTCGGCGCCCTCGCCCTCCACGACGAGCTGCTCGCTACCGGAGTCGAGCGGCGTCACGGTCACGTGGAGGTGCAGGTCGAGCGCCAGGGCAAGCGCGTCGAAGCCGGGCCCCAGGTTGGCCGATGACGCCGGCGCCTCCACCGTCACACTGCCGCGCTGCAGGCTCATGGACGGGTCACCAATCGAGCACCTCGCGGATGGCGCCGGCGTCCGCCGCGGCGGTCAGCGTGGGTGCGACGCTCCGGCTGGCGGTGTCGGGATCCTTAAGGCCGTGACCGGTCAGCACGCACACGATGGTCGCACCCGGATCGATGCGCAATTCGGCAGCAAGCTTGCGAACGCCTGCCAATGACGCGGCAGATGCGGGCTCGCAGAAGATGCCCTCGAGCCGCGCCAGGTCGCGGTAGGCGGCCAGGATCTCGTCATCAGTCACCGCCTCGATCGCGCCGCCCGACTCATCGCGCGCGCGGATCGCCTTGTCGGCGGACGCGGGATGGCCGATGCGAATCGCCGTCGCGACGGTATGCGGATCGCCCACCGGCGCGCCCAGCACCAGCGGTGCGGCGCCGGCCGCCTGGAAGCCCAGCATGACCGGCCGGGTCTCGACCAGGCCACCGTCGCGGTAGTCGGTGAAGCCCTGCCAGTAGGCGGAGATGTTGCCCGCGTTGCCGACCGGTATGGCCAGGTAGTCGGGTGCCCCGCCCAGGTCCTCGCACACTTCGTACGCAGCCGTTTTCTGGCCGGCGAGCCGGTGGGGATTGACCGAGTTGACCAGGGTGACGCTGCGGTCCGAGCCACGGGCATCGTCGACGAGATAGCGCACCGCCTGGAGCGCCGCGTCGAAGTTGCCGTCGACACCGACCACGCGGGCGCCGGCCATCTGCGCCTGGAGCAGCTTGCCGGTGGCAATCTGGCCCTGCGGGATGACCACGATCACCTCGAGCCCCGTCGCGGCGCCGTAGGCCGCGGCGCTCGCGGCGGTGTTGCCGGTCGAGGCACAGACGATCGCCCGCGCGCCATCCTCGAGTGCCTTGGCCACGGCAACGACCATGCCGCGATCCTTGAAGGAGCCGGTGGGATTCACGCCCTCGACCTTGAGGTAAAGCAGCGGCAAGCCCAGCAGCCGGCCCAGGTTGCGTGCGTGGACGAGCGGCGTGAAGCCTTCGCCCAACGACAGGTTGGGCGTGGCCGGGGTGAGCGGCAGGTACGGCGCGTAGCGCTCCAACAGCCGCGGCCGCGCATCGGCGGTCGTGCGCTGCGCGCGGAGCTGGCGCAGGACATCGCTCATTCGCATTGCATCTACCTGGCTAGCTCCGCAGGTACGGTGCGGCTTCCTGCTGCGCGTCGGCTCGGGACGTCCCGCAAATGCGGTTCGTCACGGCCTCCTGGCGACGAAACCCATCCGCTCGTACATACGGGCAAGGGTCGGTGCGGCGGCGGCCGCGGCTTTTTCCGCGCCCCGCGCGAGCATCCGGCGCAGCTCCGTGTCGTCCGAGCGCAGCTCGCGATAGCGCGCCTGGAAAGGCGCGAGCATCTGGACCACGGCCTCGCCAACGTCGACCTTGAACTGGCCATAGCCCTGGCCCGCATAGCGCGCCTCAATCTGTTTGATCGATTCGCCGGTGGCGACCGACATGATCTCGATCAGGTTGGATACGCCCGGCTTGGTCTTGACGTCGTGGACGACCTCGCGGCCCGAATCCGTAATAGCCGTCTTGAACTTGCGCCGAATGTCGTCCGGCGAATCCACGAGGCGCACGACGCCCGCCGGCGCGCCGCGTGTCGTCGACATCAGCCGATCGGGTTCCTGCAGGTTCTTTACCCGGGCGCCCGCGGCCGGATAGACGCCGCGCGGCACGGTGAACGTGGCGCCGAAACGCTGGTTGAAGCGCTCGGCCACGTTGCGCGCCAGCTCCAGGTGCTGGCGCTGATCGTCGCCGATGGGCACGGTGTCGGCCTGGTACAGCAGGATGTCGCCGGCCATCAGCACGGGGTAGGTGAAGAGTCCGGCGCTGACGAAGTCCTGGCCCTCAGACTTCTCCTTGAACTGGGTCATGCGGCGCAGCTCGCCAAACGAGGTTACGGCGCCCAGCAGCCACGCGGCCTCCGCGTGGGCGGTCACGTGGCTCTGCGCGAATACCGTCGAGCGGTCCGGGTCGAGCCCGGTCGCGAACAGCCAGGCGGCCACGGACAGCGTCGATTCGCGCAGCACTTCAGGCTCGAACGGCGTGGTGATCGAGTGCAGGTCGACGACGCAGAAGAACGCCTCGCCGCCGACGCGCGTGGCCTCTTCCTGGGTCGTGACGTATTGCCGAAAGCCGCCGCTGTAGTTGCCGAGAGTCTTGTCGCCTGAGGCGCGAATACCGGAGAAGACACGCATGACGCACTGATTGTCCCGCAACGGGGCGGACGGCACCCGCCTATCCGGCAGAGTTGAACTTCGCGCCACCCTCAGGTTGAGCCGCAGGTCAGCGACCAGAACCCGCTGCCCAGGGTGCTCGTCCAGGCAACCGCGACCGACACGCTCACCGCAGCGTCTTCCTTCAGCTCGATCCGGCCGGTGCAGCTCGCCCCGCCGGCGTTGTTCGCCTGGGCGATAGCCGTATTGATCTGGGCGAGGTACGAGAAGAACAGCACCTTCTCGTCGTTCGAGGCTGTGCCATCGATCACCTTCGTCACGTTCTGCTTGAGCGTCTGGAGGTTGGCGCGATAGGTCTGGGCATCGATCGCGGACATGATCACAACGACCTGGTAGTCGCCACCCACCTCAGTCGTGGCCTCCGCGCTGCGCCCGGGACCCAGCGTCGGGTACGACTTGACGTCGTCGCCCAGGATGGCGATGACCGCCGTCTCGGTCGTGCTCGTGTTGGTCACCGTGATCTTGCCCGGCGAGTTGAAGGCGAAGCCCTCGCAGGCCGCTGCCGCGACGACGACGGCCGCCAGGCCGGCGATTGCGATTCCCCTGCCAACCGGGTTCATTGCGATGCCGCCGACTGGCACAGCGACGAGGTGCCCACGACCATCTCGCTGATGTCGACAGGCTGTACCTGGTTGACCGTCACCGCCACCCCGCCGGCGACCGCGACGAAGTCGACCTCGCTGCCGGTCGCGACGTTCATCGTGCACGTGGCGAGGGCGGCGACATTCGCATCGTCAAAGCTGAAGTCGAACCGGATCAGCAGCGGGATCGCCGCCTGGCGAGTGAACTGCTCTGGCTCCACGTCGAAGCTGCCCAAGGCGAACTCGTCGCCTGTGTCGGGATCGATGCCGGTGGCGGTCACGAAGAGCGTCGAGTCGCCCAGGTTGTAGAGCGTCACCCCGGCGCTCAGGAACGGCCGCAGGTCCACGGGCGTGGGCAGCGGTGTCTGGCCGGGCGCCAGGGTGGGCGTCGGGGCGGGCGTGGGTGCGTCAGTCGCCGGGAGGGTTGGCGGAGGCGTGGGCGCGAGGGTTGGCGGAAGGGTCGGGGCGGGCGTGAATGGTTCGGTCGGAAGCTGCGTGGGCTGGACGACGCTGATGCAGGCAGCCACAACGAGCACGGTCAGCCCCAGCGCCAGGACCCCTCTTGCGCGCATCCGCCTCTACCCCGCAGCAGGTGCGCTGACGTTAGGCGCGACCGCGGACCGAGTCAATACGGGTCGCCCTGCGCGCTGCGGACGAAATCCGGCCAATTCCGCGGGACTAGACTCACAACCCGATGGAACTGCAGCTGCCCGAATCGGAACGCCGCTGGCTCCACGCCACGCTGGTGCTGGGCACACTCGTCCTGGCGCTGGTCCTGCTGGCGCAGATCAGCGTCATCGTCGTCTTCTTCAACGACATCCTGCTGATCCTGCTCCTCGCGTGGCTGCTGGCATTCATGCTGTCGCCGCTCGTCAGCTTGATCTTGCGCGCGTTTCCCAAGCTGCCGCGCGTCGCCGTAGTGGCCGCGGTGTACGTGGTGCTCTTCCTGGGCCTATCGGCGATCACGCTCGTTGTCGCCGGCAGCCTGGCCAGCTCCATCACCAACTTCCTGGGACAGCTGCCGACGCTGCAGGCACGCCTGCCCGATCTGCTGGCCGGACTTCAATCGGGGCTGCAGGGACTGGGCTTCCAGGTCGACGTGGTCGGTGCGGCGCAGAGCCTGTTGGGCAACCTGGGCGACCTGGGCGACAAGCTCGTCGGACCGCTGACGGACCTCGCGATCTTCAGCCTGGGCATCGTCGGCAACCTGCTGATCGTCATCTTCCTGTCGCTGTTCATGGTGCTCGACCAGGAACGCATCCTGGCGTACCTCAATCGGCTCGTGCCGCCGCGCTACAGCGAGGCGGCGCGCCTATTCGAGACGAGCGTCTCGACTTCGTTTGGCGGCTTCATCCGCGGCCAGGCGATCCAGGGCCTGGTCTTCGCCGGTGTCGTTGCCGTCGCCCACCTGATGTTCGGGCTCCAATTCCTGCCGGTGTCCGCGTCGCTCGCCGGCGTTCTGCAGCTGATCCCCTTCTTTGGGCCCTTCTTCTCGTGGGCACCACCTGTTGTTGTCGCCGCACTGACCAAGCCTGAGGCGGTGATCCCCACGCTGATCGTGGTCGGCATCGGCTGGTTCGTGGTGGGCAACGTCGTCACGCCGCGCGTCATGAGCAAGGCCGTGGGCATCCATCCGGTCGTCGTGCTCGTCGCGGTCCTGGTCGGGATCAAGATCGCGGGCATCGCCGGCGCGGTCTTCGCCTTGCCTTTCGCGGCGATCATCGCCGCGTTCGTGCAGCACTACCTGGCGCGCAACGCCAACCGGCCGCGCGACGTGACCACACGCGCCGCCCAGCTCGTGGGCGAGCGCGAGGGACGTGTGGTCAGGGTGCCCAAGGCACCTGTCGCCACCGCCGGCGCCGGCATCGAAGTGGCGCCGGATGCAGTCGAGCCACCGGTCATCGATGCCGCCGCGGTGCCACCGGGACCTAAACGCGCCGGGAGGTCGGCCGAGCCCGCCCAGTGAGGCCGCTCGATCCCGAGGCTGCGCCGAACGGCAGCGCGCCCGATCCTGACAGCGATTCCCGCGGTGGTTCTGCCGGCGGCTCGTCCGATATCCGGCGCGAGGCCGAGCGCGTCGAAAGGCGTGACGTCGATCGCGAGCGGGGCGAGCCCGTCGCAGCACGGAAGCGGCGCACCAACGCGGTCCGCGCGCGGCCCCGGCTGGCGCGGCCGCTGGCGCAATGGGACTCGCGGCCGCGCATCCTGGTCACCAACGACGACGGCATCGATTCGCGCGGCCTGCTGGCGCTGAAGCGCTCACTCGAGCCGCTGGGCGACGTGTACGTGCTGGCACCCGACACGAACCAATCTGCTGTGGGCCACACCAAGACCTTCATGCGTCCGCTGCGTGTCCGCGAGCGAACGCTCGCCGATGGCTCCCACGCCTGGTCGGCCGACGGATCGCCCACCGACGCGGTCAGCCTGGCCTTGCTGGGCTACTTCGACGTGGGCTTCGACCTGGTCGCCTCAGGCATCAATTACGGCGCCAACCTGGGCGACGACATCACTTACTCGGGCACGGTCAGCGCGGCCATGGAGGCCGTGCTCTCGGCAGTGCCTGCGTTCGCGATCTCGCAGGAGTACTACGAGCATCCCGACTTCACCCTCCGGAACGGCCCGCCCCGTCTCGGCATCGACGACCTCGATGAGGAAGTCGTCCTCGGCCCAGTGGATGCCGGCCTGCGCCTCGCACTCGCAGGCCATGGTCGGGGCGATCTCCGAAAGACCGTAG
>DAIERN010000090.1 GCA_027346765.1 Chloroflexota bacterium
CGACCAGCACCTGGCATTCCGGCACGTAGCCCAGGGCGAGCTCGATATCTGCCCGTTCCAGGGGCCGCACGTCACCGCCGCCCGGCTGACGCAGCATGGCGGCATGGCCGACGCCGGCGCGGCCCAGTGCTGTGACCGTCGCGTCGCCGGCGGCGTCGTCCGCGACCAGGCCCACGATCGCGACGTCGGCTCCGGCTGAGCGCGCGGCGACTGCCACGCGGCTGGCAGTCCCGGACAGGGCGCCGCGCTCATCGAGCCGCGGCCGCCCCAGGACGACGATCACTCGGGTGTCGCGTCGGCCGGAGTAACGCTCAGCTCACCCAACCCGGCGGCACGCAGCTCCGGCTCGACACTCGCGGCATCGCCCACCACCACGACCACGAGATCGTCGGGGCGAATGTGCTTGTTGGCGGCCGCGCGAACATCAGCTGCGGTGACCGCGGCAACACCGGGGCGGTAGCGATCGAGCTCGTCGTCGGGCAGATCCAGCGCTACCAGGCCGCCCAGCGCGCCAGCGACCTGCGCCGCCGTCTCGAAGCGGAGCGGGAAGACACCCACGAGGTAGTCGCGCGCGATCTGGAGCTCGTCGTCCTTGACCTCCGACTGGCCGAACTCGCGGACGATGCGCAGGATCTCCTCGATCGCGGGTCGGGTGACGTTCGTCTCCACGGCGGTGCGGACGACGAACGGCCCGGGCTGGCGGCGCATGTCGAAGCTCGAACCAATGCCGTAGGTGTAGCCCTTCTCCTCGCGCAGCACGACGTTGAGGCGCGAGTTGAAGGTGCCGCCCAGGATCGCGTTCAGGACTGAGATGGCATGGAAGTCGGGCGTCTTGCGGGCGACGCCCAGGTGGCCGATGCGTATCTCCGACTGGGGGGCTCCGGGCTTGTCGACCAGCACCACCCTGGCGCCTCCGACCGACCCGATCTCCCCGCTCACGGCGGGTGCTGCCACTCCTGCCCCGGCCGGGCGCTGGCCCAGGTGCTGCTCCGCGAGCTCATCGAGCCGCTGCCCGCCCAGGTCGCCGGCGACGACGAGCGTCGCCGCTGACGGGTTCAGCAGTGCCGCGTGGCGCGCCTGTACCGCGGCGCGGTCAAGCGGGCGGACAGTCGTCTGGGTGCCCGCGAGCGGCCGCCGATAGGGCGAGCCGGGGCCGTAGATTGTTTCGGGAAAGACGCGCTCGGCACGGCGGCGTGGGTCGGACCAGGCCTGGAGCAGGTCGTTCATGCGCTCGTCGCGCAGCCGCTCGACCTCTTCCTGGGGGAACGCCGGCTCGAAGACCATCTCGGCCATCAGCTCGAGCGCCGCGCCAAAGTGCGAGCGCGGCACTTCCATGCCGGCGGTGAGCGCCTCCCAGGTCGCCTCGGCGTGGATCTCCGCGCCCAGCCGCTCGCTGTCCTCGATGAAGTGATCGGCGTCGCGCCGGAGCGTCCCCTCGGGCAATGCACGGCTTGTCAGAACGGTGATCCCACCCTGGTCGGGCGGCTCGGTCCAGCCGCCACCCGGCAGGAGGAGATGAACTGCGATCAGGGCGCGGCCGGGTAGGTGCGCGTGAAGCACGGTCAGGCCGTTCGACAGCCGAAACCGGTCAAAGTGCGGGAAGTGGTACTCGCGCGGCGCCCCCGGCGCGGGTCGGGTGTCGAGCGCCGACAGGTCGGCGACGGCGGCGCCCACCGGCGTCTGGGGCATGCCCTCGTCGGTCGGAGTGATCGGCTCCTGCGGCTGGTCGGTGGTGAAGCCCTTCTCCGCTTCGTGCTCGAGCGTCATGCGGCGGACTCCTCGCCCTCGCCCTCGCCCGCCGCGGCTTCATTGGGCACGTACGTCAGGACGACCCGGTTGTCGGCGCGGAACACCTGCGCCGCGACGGCCTGAATCTGGTCGGCGGTCACAGCCAGGTAGCGGCCCAGCTGCTCGTTGACCAGCTCGGGCCTGTTGAACATGGCCGCGTACATCGACAGCCGGTCGGCAACCTCTTCGACGCGGCTCAGCGCGCCCAGCTCCGCGGCCTCGATCAGCGCCCTGGCGCGGGCCAGCTCATCGTCTGTCACCGGCTCGTCAATCAGCTTCTGGAGCTCGGCCAGGAAGGCCGCCTCGCACGTCTCTTCGTCACTGTCCGGCCGGACCGTCACCCAGCCGCCGAAGAAGGACGCGCCATCGACCAGCGGCAGGCCGAACGCGGTCACGTCCTGGGCCATCTTGCCCTCGCGGACGAGCGACCGGTACAGCCGTGAGCCGCGGCCGCCGGCAAGGATCTGGCTGGCGACCTCGAGCGCGTCGAAATCGGCGCTGCCAAAGGGCGGGCAGCGGAAGCCGAAATGGACGCGCGTCAGCGGTACCGCGTCCGGGACGACCTCGCGCATCTCAACCCCGATCTGCGGCGCGATCTTGTCCTGCGCCGGCTGGACGATGCTCGGGTTGGCCGGGATGGGACCGAAGTAGCGCGCCGCGGCGGCATGCGCCGCTTCCTCGTCGACGTCGCCGACGATCGACAGCACGCAGTTGTTGGGCGCGTACCAGGTCTTGAAGAAGGTCACGACGTCGTCGACGGTGGCCGCGTCGAGATCCTCCATCGATCCGATCGGCGTGTGGTGGTACGGGTGCTCAGGTGGGAAAACGGCGGCCATGAGCTTCTCGTAGAACGAGCCGTAAGGTCGGTTGTCGTAGCTCTGGCGCTTCTCGTTCTTGACCACCTCGCGCTGGTTGTCGAGATTCTCCTGGTCCAGCGCGTCGAGCAGCGTCGCCATGCGGTCGGCCTCCAGCCACAGCGCGAGATCCAGCTGGTGTGAGGGCAGCGTTTCGAAGTAGTTGGTGCGGTCGAAATAGGTCGTGGCGTTGTTCACGCCGCCGGCCGACTGGATGAGCGAGAAGTGCTCGGCCTTGGTGACGTGGCGCGAGCCCTGGAACATGAAATGCTCGAACAGGTGAGCGAAGCCGGTCCGGCCAGGTGTCTCGTGACGCGAGCCCACGACGTACCAGAGGTTGACCGCAACCACCGGCGCGAGGTGGTCCGGCGCGACGATCACCCGCAGACCGTTGGGCAGGCTGCGCTGGCTGAACGCGATCGTGGTCAGGTCGCTGGTGAGCTGCTGTGGGGCTTTGGGCACGAGCGGCATTGTCGCGCATCGGCCTTGACCGAGGCGCGATCATCCTCGCGAGGTGGCGGGCAGCACTCCGGCCGGGAGCGAGGGGGCTGTAGTCGGGCGCCCCACGCATGCCCTGCCGTTCGTGCACCTGCTCAACCTGTCGGTCTACTGGGCCGGGCTCAACACGGTGTGGGCGGGCCTGGGGTTCGTCGTCTATCCCACGCGCCTGACCGAAACGTACGGCCCGGCCTACGCGCCGACCTACGTCCTGCTGTTCGAAACGATCCCGGTGCTGTTCGCGGTGCTCGTCCAGCCCACCGTGGCGACGATCTCCGACTACACCATCAGCCGCTGGGGCCGGCGCAAGCCGTACATCTTCATCGGCGCGATCCTCGACGTCGTCTTCCTGTGGGGGTTCGCGTCATCGAACGAGCTGGCGGTGATGTTCGCCTTCATCATGCTGCTCCAGTTCAGCGCGAACTTCGCCCAGGGACCCTTCCAGGGCTACGTGCCGGATCTCGTACCCAAGGAGCAGGTCGGGCTCGCCAGCGGGCTGATGGGCGTGATGATCGTGATCGGCCAGGTCACCGGCGCGGGCATCGGCGCGCTTGGTTTGATCGCCCTCAAAGCCAGCCCGTTCG
Organism: Chloroflexota bacterium; assembly: GCA_027346765.1. Next base: position 3,725 of record DAIERN010000090.1, read on the forward strand.
ACCAGGGCACGGCCGCGGCCGGCGAATTCGCGCAGCAGGCATTCCTGCTGCCGACGATCGGCCTCGCCGTGGTCGAGGTGGTGACGATGATCCCGCTGGTGCTGTTCATCCGCGAGGGCCGCGCGGCGCCCTCGCGCGAAGGCCGCTCATGGCCGCAGATCGCGCTCAGCGCCTGGGGCACGGACGTCCTGCGCGAGCGCAACTACGTCTGGCTGCTCGTGTCGCGGCTCTTCTTCCTGATGGCGCCCACCCTGCCGCTGTCGCTGGGCGTCTTCTACCTGCGCCAGTCGCTGGGTTCGAGCGACGAGCTGGCGGCGGTCCAGATCTTCATCATCGCCGGGGTGGTCGGCGTAACCACCGGCCTCGCGACGCTGCCCGCCGCGCGACTGTCGGACCGTTATGGGCGCAAGGCGATGATCTACATCGGCATCGCCATTGGCATCCTGGGCAACCTGGGTGTCGCACTCGCCCCCAGCTTCGAGGTCGCGCTTGGCGCGCTGGTGTTCGTGGGGGTGTCATCAGGCTCGTTCCTCGCGGTCGACTGGGCGATCATGACCGACATCATCCCCAAGGCCACCACCGGCCGGTACATGGGCATCTCCGCGGTGGCGACGGGGCTGTCCGGGCCGCTCGGGCGGCTCATCGCCAATCCATTGCTGACAGTGCTGATCGTCGCGGGCCTGGCGGCGGGTCTGGATCCCACGACCGACGCGGCGCAGAGCTCCTTCTACGCCAGTGGGCCGCGCCTGGTGATCCTGCTCGGCGTCGTGTTCTTCGCCATCTCGGCCTGGGCGCTGCGCCACGTCGACCCGGCGCGGCGGGAAGACTGACCGCCGCGCACAGGCATCCGCCCTAAACTCGGCCAATCGAACCGACGACACTCGACCCGTTCGCCCCGACAGAACCCATGGCGGCCGATCCACCGGCGATCGGACGGCCGACCAAGAAGCTGCCGCTCAGCCAGCTGGTGACGCTCTCGATCTACTGGCTGGGCATCACCGCGATGTGGAACGGCCTGCACGTGCTCGTGCTGCCCAAGCGCGCAGAAGCGGTCTTCGGTCTGCAAGACTCGGGCCTGGGACTCGCGCTGATAACGCTCGCCGGCGTCGTGGCCGCGCTGCTCGTCCAACCCACGGCCGGCGCCATCTCCGATTTCACCGCCTCCCGTTGGGGCCGGCGCAAGCCGTACATCGTCATCGGCAGCCTGCTCAGCATCGTCTTTCTCTGGGCGGTCGCGTCGGCTGACACGCCGCTGGCGATCATCGTGTCGCTCGCCCTGCTGCAGGTCGCGTCGAACATCGCCCAGGGCCCGTTCCAGGGCTACGTGCCGGATCTCGTGCCGGCGCCGCAGGTGGGCCTCGCGAGCGGCCTGATGGGCGTCATGACCATCATCGGCGGGGTCGCCGGTGTCGCGATCTGCCTGCTGGGCTATCTGCAGCTCCAGCCGGGCATGGTTGACAGCCAGATCCGGGCGATCCTGTTTTGGCCGACCATTGGTCTCGGCATCATCCAGGTGGCAACCATGGTCGTGATGGCGCTGACCGTCGACGAAGGCCGCGCGGCGCTGCCCCGCGAGGGCCGCTCGTGGTGGCGCGTGGGCCTGTCGGCGTGGAACACGGACATCCTGCGCGAGCGCTCATACGTGTGGCTGCTGGTGTCGCGCCTGTGCTACCTGGCGATGCCCGGCGTCATCACCGCCTACGCCGTCTACGTGCTCGAGCGCTCTTTCCACCTGCCGCCCAGCGAGGCGACACCCTTCCTCTTCACCACCGGGCTGATCATCGCCGGGGCCACGGTTGTCGCGGCGATCCCGGCCGCGCGGCTCTCTGACCGGATCGGCCGCAAGGCCGTCATCAACATCTCGTTCGTGCTCGCGGCGATCGGCGTGGTTGGCGTGGCGCTGTCGCCGGCCCTGTGGCTGACGCTGCTCGCCCTGGTGCCGCTCGGCTTCTCAGGCGGCGCGTTCCTGGTGGTCGACTGGGCGCTCATGACCGACATCATCCCCAAGGCCCACAGCGGCCGCTACATGGGCATCTCCAACGTCGCCACCGCATCCGCCGGTCCGATCGGCCTGGCCCTCGCCGGGGTGGTGCTGTTCCTGGTGACGCGTGCCGGACTGCCGACGCCCGACGCGAGTGACCTGCAGTCGACGCTACTGGGCGAGGCGCCGCGCGCCGCGATCGGGTCGATGCTGGTGTTCATTGGCATCGCCGCGTTCGCGCTGCGCCGCGTGGACGAGACCCGGCGCGAGGATTAGCCGCCCCACCTTTCCGGGTCGATGTCCTCAGGCGTGACCTGTTTGGGTTCGTTCCGCTCATGCGGAACCATCGCTCGAATCCATTGTTCCCGATCTTCGTAGGTGGGGAAGGCCCGACCAACCTCGGTCCCGGCCAGCCAGGCGGTGATCT
>DAIERN010000091.1 GCA_027346765.1 Chloroflexota bacterium
CTGCCGCAAGTGGCCGCGATCTGGCAGACCTACGCGCAGCTGGGCGACCCGCTGACGATCCGCGGCGAGATGGAGTTGCCCGTCTGGACGGCGCCCTTTGGCCTCACGGCTGAGCTCGTCGCCTGGGTCGGTGCCGCCTTCTTTGGGCTGGCGGCGCGCGGCGCTCACGTGCTGCCGCGCGGCATCGGCTGGCTGATGGTGGCAGCAGCGGTGATCGGCGTGATCGCCGCGCTCTACATCGTGTCGCCCTACTCGTGGGTTGCGGCTGAGCTGCTTCTGGCCGTGGCCCTGCTCGGTGTGGGCGTCAGCCTGCGCGCGGCGCACCTCGAGGTCGCGCGCTAAGACGGCTCTATTCTCTGGGCAGCGGGACGCTGCGAAAGAGGGTCTCCAACGATGATCTGCCCAAACTGCGGGACCGAGAACCTGGCCGGGGCGAAGTTCTGCATGGAATGCGCCAGCCCGTTTGCGAGCGGCTGCCCCAACTGCGGCTTCGTCAACCTGCCCAACGCGAAGTTCTGCTCGGAGTGCGCCACGCCGCTGGCCGGATCGTCTGCCGTGCCGCGTGCCGTGGCCGGCGCCCGAACCGCTCCGGTGACGGTGGCGGCGGCCGACTCCGGCGCCGAGCGGAGACTGGTCAGCGTCCTGTTCGCCGATCTCGTCGGGTTCACGCCCTTCGCGGAGGAGCGCGATGCCGAGGAGGTGCGCGACACGCTGACCCGCTACTTCGATCTCGCGCGTGAACTGATCGAGCGCTATGGCGGCACGGTGGAAAAGTTCATCGGCGACGCGGTCATGGCGGTATGGGGCGCGCCGACGGCGCGCGAGGACGACGCCGAGCGTGCAGTTCGGGCGGCGCTCGACCTCGTCGGCGCGGTGAAGGCGCTCGGGCCAAGCATCCAGGCGCGCGTTGGCGTTCTCACCGGGGAAGCGGCGGTAACCCTGGGCGCGACCAACCAGGGCATGGTTGCGGGTGATCTGGTGAACACCGCCGCGCGGCTCCAGGGCGTGGCCGAGCCTGGCACCGTGCTCGTGGGCGAAGCGACCCACCGCGCTGCAGGCGAGGCGATTGTCTTCGAGCAGGTGGGCGAGCAGGCGCTCAAGGGCAAGACGGCGCCCGTCGCGGCCTGGCGCGCATTGCGCGTCGTCGCCGAGCGCGGCGGTCGCGGCCGGCGCGAGACGCTCGAGGCGCCATTCGTGGGCCGCGAAGATGAGATGCGCCTGCTCAAGGAGCTCTTCCACGCCACTAACCGCGAGCGCAAGCCGCGTCTGGTCAGCGTCATCGGCCCCGGCGGAATCGGAAAGTCGAGACTGGCGTGGGAGTTCCTGAAGTACATCGACGGCCTGTCGGAAACCGTCTGGTGGCACGACGGCCGCTCCCCGGCATACGGCGACGGGATCACCTTCTGGGCGCTGGGCGAAATGATCCGTGGCCGGGCCGGCCTGCTCGAGACCGACGATGAGTCAACGACGCGTGACAAAGTCGCCGCGGCGGTGCGGGCCAACGTGCCTGATGAGGCTGAGCGGTCCAATATCGAGCGCGCGCTGCTGGCGTTGCTGGGTGTCGAGAAGGTCACCGACTCGGCGCAGCTGTTCAGCGCATGGCGCACCTTCTTCGAGCGCCTGGCCGACGTGAACCCGGTGGTGATGGTGTTCGAGGACCTGCACTTTGCCGATCCCGGGCTGCTCGACTTCATCGACCACGTGCAGGAGTGGAGCCGCCATTCGCGCATCTACATCGTCACCCTGGCCCGCCCGGAGTTGCTCGACAAACGCCCGACCTGGGGAGCGGGCCAGCGCAGCTTCAGCTCCGTCTACCTTGACCCGCTCACCGCCGACCAGATGCGCGAGCTGCTCGCGGGCCTAGTGCCGGGCCTGCCGGAGAAAGCTGCCGCGGCGATCATCGCCCGCGCTGACGGCATCCCGCTGTACGCGGTCGAGACGGTGCGCATGCTCCTCGCCGATGGCCGGCTGGAGCTGTCCGACGGCGCCTATCGGCCGACAGGCGATCTCGATGACATCGCCGTGCCGGAGACGCTGACCGCGCTCATCGCCGCACGGCTCGACGGTCTTGATGTGGCCGACCGCAGCCTGATCGCAGACGCTTCAGTGTTGGGCCAGAGCTTCTCGCTCGAGGCCTTGGCTGCACTGTCGGGCGTCAAGTCGGGCGAGCTGGCAGGGCGGCTGGAAGTTCTGGTCCGGCGCGAGCTTCTCCATCGCGAGGTTGACCCGCGTTCGCCCGAGCTGGGCCAATACGTCTTCGTCCAGGCGTTGATTCGCGAGGTGGCCTACAACACGCTGTCCAAGAAAGACCGCAAGGCGCGCCATCTCGCAGCCGCACGGCACCTCGAGAGCGTCAGCAGCGATGAGGTCGCAGGTGCGCTGGCCAGCCACTATGTAGCGGCGTACCAGCTTGCCGGCGAGGGCCCGGATGCCGACGCGCTCGCCGCCCAGGCGCGACTGGCTCTTCGGGGGGCGGCCGACCGCGCCGCGCAGCTCGGCTCCCACGAGCAAGCGGTTACCTTGCTCGAGCAGGCGCTCCTGGTGACGACTGATCTGACCGAGCGCGCCGATCTGCTCCAGAAGGCCTTCCAGTCCTCCTCCCAGGGCCTCAATCCACAGCGCGACCTGCGCCTTGCCCAGGCCGTGGTGGCCGCAAGGCGCGAGCTGGGTGACCGCCAGAAGATCGCCCTGGCTGTGGCTGACGTGGCCCTCGCCGTGCACAGCTCGTTCGCCGACCCAGCACGGGCCGCGACCATCCTCGAGGAGGCGTGGCAGGAGTTCAGCGACCTCGAGCAGACGCGGGCGGGTGTGAAGCTGATGGCCGGCTTGTCGCGCGCGTTGTCCCAGCTCGACCGGCGCGACGAATCGCTCGTGTGGAACGAGCGAGTCCTCATCATTGCCGAGCGGCTCGACCTGATGGACGAGCTGGTCGGCGGCTTGATTGGCCGAGGCCAGCAGCTTTCCGTCACCAACCGGCCGCGTGAGGGCGGGGTCATCCTGCGCGGTGGCCATGCCATGGCGCTCGCACTCGGTTTGCACGATCGCGAACGCGCCGGCCGCACGTTGATCGCCTTTGCTGAACAGTGGGGTTATCCGGTGGCGGGCCTGGCAATGTGCCGGGAGGGCTTCGACATCGCCCGTCGGCTAGGTTCGACCGTGTATGCGTGGCTGATGGTCGGCAACGGCGTGGTGTGCGCGATCCGTGCCGGCGAGTGGGACTGGGCCTCAACCGTCCTGGAAGAGTGGATAGCCGCGACTACGGCTCGACCCGACCCACCCGCGCAGGCCTCGGAGTTCCTCGTCGATCGCGCACTCCTGACCGCATTACGCGGTGGCGATCCGACAGCCGACATCGAACGTGGCAAATCGCTCATTCTGGGCGTGACCGATCCGCAGTACGAGTCGTACGACGCCTGGGTACGAGCCTGGGCAGCATTCTCCGCGGGACGCTTCGACGAGGCTGGCCGCGAGGGCCTGCGCGCCGCTGAGCGGACCTCGTACTTCCACCCTCTCGCCGTTCCTCTGGCGGCGCGCTCAGCGCTCTGGGCAGGCAACCCGGCAGGCGCGCGCGAAGCCCTTGATCGTCTGGGCAAGACGATGTTCCGCGGCCAGGCGCTGGCGCTGGACAAGGCGGTGATCGAGGCCGGCATCGTCGCCATGGAAGGCCGCACGGCGGAGGCGCTGGCAATGTACCGCGAGGCGCTTCAGGGCTGGCGCGATCTCGGCGCGGCCTTTGATGAGGCGCTCACGGTGGTCGACTTGGTCAAGTTCATGGGCAGCGAGGAACCGGACGTGCGGACTGCGGCCGACTGGGCCCGGGCCACCCTCGCCCGACTGGGCGCCCAGCCCTACCTCGAACGCCTGGAAGCCGGCATGGCCGACAAGAGCAAGCGCAGCGCCGCGCGGCTGGCAACCACCGCGCGGCCGAGAATCGAGTCTCCCGCCGGCTGAGCGGCTCGGTTACGCTACCGGCAGGGGAGAGCTGCGGCGCCTGTAGGGGCAGGCGCACAAGAGGAATGGGAGAGGGCCAAATGCTCATGTTCGACGGACGCCGTGACGCGCTGTCCGTGGTGCTGCGGGTGGCGATCGTCGCGTTGACGCTGTCCACCGCGTACATCCACTACACGCTCGGCGGGCTGATGTTCCTGATGAATGCCGTCGGCTACCTGGTTCTGGCTGCGGCCATGGTGGCGCCGGTTGCCATCGCATCGAAATACCGCTGGCTGATCCGCGCCGCGCTGATCGTGTTCGCGCTGCTGACGATCGGCGGCTGGATGATATTCGGCGCCCGGATCTTCGTGGGCTACCTCGACAAGGGCATCGAGCTCGTCCTCATTGCCCTGCTGTTCGTTGAGATGATGCGCTACGACGGTGGTCCGGTGGCTGTCGCGCAGCGAGGCTGGGCACTCGCCATGGGCGTGCTGCGCAAGCTGACCGGTAGGAGCGCGGCGTGAGGGGTCACGTTCCATTCAGTCTTGCCGCGGCCGGAGTGCTGGCCGCGGCCGTTGCCGCGTGCGGTGGCGCGCCGGCGCCGGCGCTGACGCCACCCGCTGATGCGGTCGCGATCACCGCCCAGGGCACGGCATTTACGACACAGCACGTCACGGCGCCGGCGAGCGCGCCGTTGACCTTGTGGTTCTACAACAAGGACAACGAGCTGCACAACGTCCACATCTGGGACGCGTCCGGCGCGAGCGTGTTCGCCGGCGAGCCCTTCACCGGTCCCGACGCGCGCACCGCGCTGGTTCCGGCGCTGACCCCAGGCACGTACGAGTTCAAGTGCGACATCCATCCCGGCATGACCGGCCAGCTCGTCGCTGGTTAGCACGTACCAGCCAGTGACGTACCCGAGCTGGCAGCGCGGCGAGTACGGGATCGACACCGACCCGGCGCGCATCGATCTGGACGTCACGCACAAGTTCCTGAGCGAGGAGGCGTACAGGGCGCTCGCTACCAACCCCGCCGACTGTCTCTTCCCTTGAGTGAGTCGGTTTCGTAGATTCCCGGCAGGAGTGGCGGCCTTGGCCGGGGACTGGTTGGCGCTCGCGGGTCGTAGGGCCAGGCACAGTCGTGTTCATGCGGGCAGAAGCCGAACGGGAAGCCCGGGCCAAGCGCCTCAGCCAACCGGACGATCCGCTCGGCCGACATGTGGCTGACCAGACCTCGCTCGAAGCGCGACACCACGCTCTGGCTGATCCCGCCCGATCCGCCACCCACCGTTGAGATACCGCGGCCTGGTGCCGACCGTGCTTGAACCGCGCCCCGTTCGGATCCACGCAAGGATTAAAGCGACGAGTCCTTACTTCCGACTTATCGCCCGCGCCCCGGAATCGATCTAACCGACTCACACACGGCGAACGTGTCAGCCGCGGGCCAGTCGCCCCCGTAGACTCAGCACGTGTCTGACACGTTCGACGTCATCGTGATCGGCGCCGGGGTGCACGGCGCGAGCACGGCGTTTCATCTCGCCGAACGCGGCGCCAAGGTGTTGGTGCTGGAGCGGGCCGCGGCCGCGTCCGGGGCGACGGGGCGGTCGAGCGGCCTGGTCCGGATGCACTACGACCTCAAAGCGGAGAGCGCGCTGGCCTGGCGTTCCTACGACTACTTCATCAACTGGGAGTCGCGCGTCGGTGGGGAGTGCGGCTTCACCAAGACCGGCTTCGTCCGGATCGTGCCGCCAGAGCAGGAAGCGAACCTGCGCGCCAACGTGGCCGACCAGCAGGCGCTCGGCATCCCCACCTCCATCATCGCCGCGGACGACGTCAGGCGGCTCGCCCCCATGTTGACCACCGACGACTTCAACATCGCCGCTTACGAGCCCGACTCTGGCTACGCCGATCCCACGTCTGTGTGCCACACACTGCTCGCCGCCGCGCGCCGGCTGGGCGCGACATATCGCCCATCAGCGCCGGTGGAGGCGATCGAGGTCAGCGGCGGCCGGGTAGTCGGTGTCAGGACCGCCAGCGGCAGCATCGGCGTGCCCATCGTCGTGCTTGCTGCGGGCGCGTGGTCGGGCGCTCTGGCCCGCACTGCCGGGGTCGAGATGGACATCAAGGCGTGGCACCACGACACGGGGTTCATCAGACAACCGACCACGAAC
>DAIERN010000092.1 GCA_027346765.1 Chloroflexota bacterium
GTCGAAACAACCCCCAGCGGCATCCGTCGCCGGGAGAACTCGCCAGTCACTGAACCGGGGACAGTTCAGGGTTCTTCCCCGCCCCCGACGGCATGGGGGTGCTGCGCGCGGAACTGGCCGCGGACGACCTGGCCGCGGTGCGGGAGATCATCTACTCCGACTGAAGGCCGGGGCGTGGATCACCGCCCTGGAGCTGTGGACAAGCCCGACCTATCGGCTGACTGAAGGTGGACGGCCGGAGTGCTTTCCACATGGGCGGAGTCGGTCGTCCACAGTCGGGCACTGTGCCGGGCCTGATGATCCACGGTCCGGGGAGTCATTTCGTGGTGTGTGGGAGCGTGAAACGGGCTCGCTCCACCGTATCCACACCATGATGATGACGGTGAGATGAGAAGATAAGAAGAGATACCAATAATCAGGGCGACGGGCCAGAGAGGGAGCACTAGCGACGTGAAGCTATCGGTGATGCAGGAGAACCTGGCGCGCGGGCTGGGCATCGTCAGCCGTGCCGTCAGCAGCCGCAGCACCCTGCCGGTGCTGTCGAACGTCCTGCTTCGCACCGAGGACGCCGGTCTGAAGCTGACCGCGACCAACCTCGAGATCGGCATCACCGCCTGGGTGGCGGGCAAGATCGACGCCGAGGGCGCGCTCACGGTACCGGCCAGACTCTTCAACGACCTCGTTGCCGGGCTGCCGGCGGGCGAGCGGATCGACCTGGAGTCGGACGACAACACGACCCTGCGCATCAAGGCCGGCCGCTACCAGACCCAATTGCGCGGCATTGATGCCGAGGAGTTCCCGGTCATCCCGTCGCCCGGCGAGCGGCCCACGACTCGCGTCAACCAGAAGGATCTGCGCCACGCGCTGAGCGAAGTCGTCTTTGCAGCGGCCAGCGACGAGGCGCGGCCCATCCTGACCGGCGTGCTGACGCGACTGTCTGGCGACAAGTTGACGCTCGCTGCGGCCGACAACTACCGCATCGCCGTGCGCAGCCTGGCCATTCTCGACGCGGTCGAGGACACGAGCCTCGTCGTGCCCGCCCGCTCCTACGCCGAGCTGATGCGCGTCATGACTGACAGCGATGAGCCGGTCGACATCATGCTCGCCAACTCCAAGAGCCAGGTGCTGTTCCACGTCAACGACATCGATATCGTCAGCCGGCTGATCGACGGCCAATTTCCCAACTATCAGCAGGTGCTGCCGTCGTCGCACTCAACAAGGGCGGTGGTCGAGCGCGACGAGCTGCTCAAGGCGGTCAAGCTCTCGGCGTTGATCGCGTCGTCGGCCGCGAACGTCGTGCGGCTGCGCCTGGGCGACGACGGCTCGGGCATGATCAACGTCGCCGCCGCGGCCGACGTGGGCGAGGCACAGGGCGACGTGGAGGCGGCAATCGAGGGCGAGGCTGTCCAGATCTCATTCAACGCGCGCTACCTGCAGGAGGCGCTCCAGAGCCTTACCCAGGACCAGCTGGCGCTCGAGTTCGCCGGCCCGCTTTCGCCAGGCGTGCTGAAGCCGATCGATGACGAGGAGTACGTCCACGTCATCATGCCCGTCCGCACGCCCTCCTAAACCGTCCCCGCCAGTGGAGGCGGGCATTTAGAAGATGCGCGTAACCCAACTCGTGCTCGCCGGCTTCCGCAGCTATACCGCGCTGACGGCCGAGTTTCCGGCCGGGCCCCAGGTGGTCGTAGGCGATAACGCCACGGGCAAAACCAACCTGCTCGAGAGCCTTGTCGTGCTGGGCACGGGCCGTTCGCACCGCGCCGGCGCCGACGGCGAGCTCGTCGCGTGGGGCGCCGAGTTCGCACGCCTGGACGCGAAAGTGGTTGGCTCCAGCGGATCCACGACGCAGCTCGAGGTGGTCATCGCGCTGACCGCGAGTGGCGGCGGGCGCAAGCGGATCCAGGTGAATGGCGTGGCCCGCCGCCCGTCCGCGCTGAGCGCCGCGCTGCCCGTCGTGCTGTTCGCGCCGGAGGACATGTTGCTCATTTCGGGCGGTCCGGCGCTGCGCCGAACGGCGCTCGATACGCTCGTGGCGCAGACCGTGCCCGGCGCGGGCGCGACGCTCTCAACCTATGCCCGCGCAATCACCCAGCGCAACAACCTGTTGCGCTCGATCCGCGATGGATCGGCGGCGCCGGACGAGCTGCGCTTCTGGGACCAGGTGGTGATCGAGGATGGGGCACGCATCGTGGACTGGCGCCGCGCGGCCCTCGCGCGCCTCGCCGAGCCGCTGGCCGCGGCCCATGCCGAGATCGCGCCTACGGAGGATCGCCTGGAGCTGCGCTACTCGACCAACGCCGATCCGGTCGGCGCTGAGACCACTCGCGACGCGCTGCTGCGGCGCCTGGCCGATACGGCGGACAAGGAGCAATGGAACGGCGCCACCCTGATCGGCCCGCACCGCGACGATGTCGTCTTCACGAACGGCGAGCGCGATCTGGCCGGGTTCGCCTCGCGCGGCCAGCAGCGCACCGCGATCCTCGCATTCAAGCTGGCCCAGCTGGACGTGCTGCGCACGACGCTGGGTGAGTCACCCCTGCTGCTGCTCGACGACGTCTTCTCCGAGCTGGATCCAAGCCGGCGCGCCCATCTCGTGCGGCGCATCGGTGAGCTGCCCCAGGCGTTCGTGACCACGACCACGACCGACGACCTAGATCCGCAGCTGGTGGTGGCGGCGACGGTGTGGCAGGTGACCCCCGGCCGACTCGAGCGCGTTGCCCGCGCTGGTGGTGGGCCATGAGCCCGCGCCGGCCCATGCGCCGTATCGGCGACATGCTGCCCGAATTGGCCAAGGAGCTGGGTATCGGCGATGAGCTGCGCCTCGCCCGCCAGATGGCCGCGTGGGAGCGGCTCGTGGGTGAGCGCGTGCCGGCCGCGGCCGGCACCTCGCAGTTGCTGTCCGTTCAGCCCCCGACACTCGTGGTCAGTGCCGCGAACCCGCGTGTGGCGCTCGAGCTGCAGCTGCGCCAGGCGGACCTGCTGGCCGCGTTCGCACAGGCGCCGGATGGCGTCTACCTGCTGGAGCTGCGCGTCGTCGTCCGGCCGCCGCGCACCGACGGCACGTCTTCCGGCCGGCGCGGCGGCCCGCGCTAGACTCGCCCACGATGGCATCCCGGCTCCAAATCAAGTACGGGCTTGTCGCGCAAGAGGACCGCCTCGCGAGCTCGTCCGATGCATTGATCGTGACCGAGCCGACGACCGGTTCCAAAGCGCGCAGCAAGGGCAGCCTGTACCTGATCACCTGCAGCCGCCACACCGGCGGTCGGGCGCGCGAGGCGTGCCGCATGGTCGCGGACTCGATCCGGCGCGAGTACTACTACGACGAATCAGCCGGCATCGCGATCGTGCTCGAGAAGGCCATCCGGGCCTCGAACCGGCGGCTGCGCCACTCGCGTGAGGGCGCCGGGTTGCCGGTCGGCGCGATCGGCATCGCGCTCGCGGTGGTCCGCGGCAACGAGCTCTACGTCGCGACCTGTGGCGAGGCGGACGGCTACCTCGTGCGCTCGGCCCGATTGCTGATGCCTGAACACGAGAGCGGCCCGGGCCTACCGGCGGCTGACAGCCTGAAGGTCGACGTGTGGCGGGGCGAATTCTCCGTGGGTGACTCGCTCGTCCTGTGCTCGCGCAACATGGTTGAGACGGTCGGCACTGAAGAGATCAAGAACGCCGTCGTAACGCTGCATCCCCAGTCGGCGGCCGAGCACCTGCACCATCTGTTCGTGGCGGCCGGCGGCGATGGCTCGGACGCCGTCATGGCGCTGGAGGCGTCCGAGGTCTCGCTCACCCGCGTGGAGCATCGGCTCGTTCCGGTCAGCCCCTCAGAGCCGCTCGCCGGTGCGCCCATCTCCTCGCCCATCCCACTCGCCGACCAGCTCTCCGGCGCCGCCACCGCGGTGCAGGAGCGGGCCGTGGCCGCGCGCGGCGCTCTCCGCGAGGGTCTGAGCGGCGGGATCAACCGCGTGCTGGATCTGATGCCGCGCCGGCGCACTTCGTTCCGGCACATCTCGGCCACGACAACCAAACGCGAGACGCAGCGCCGCGCGGCGCTCGCGATCCTCGCCGCGATCGGCCTGGTCGCTGTCCTGGGGGTGGGGCTGTGGTACCTGCCGACCTTGCGCCCAGACCGCCCGATCGATCAAACGAACCAGGGTGAGGCCGCACTGGCGGATGCCATCGATTCGACCAACCAGGTGTTCGGCGCCGACGACCTGATCCATACCGATCCCGCGCAGGCGACGACCCTGCTGCGGGATGCCTGGTCCAAGCTGGCGATCGCCCGCGCTGCCCATGTGGACGCGGCGACCATCGACCAGCTCGACGCCCAACTGCGACAGGGGCTCGACGAGCTCTACGCGACCACGCTGATCACGCCGTCCCAGATGTACACGGCACCCGCCGGCGCCCGGATCACCGCGCTGACGCAGGGCCCGGATGACGCTGCCTACGCGATTGTCGGCGACACGGTCGTCCGCGTCGATCCCACCACGGGCGTGGCCACGACGATCGTCCAGGCCGGCGACGGGCCGGGCGTCATGGCCGCGCCGCGCCTGCTGGCGCGTGGTGGGCCCGACCTATTGATCGTCGATGTCGACGGTGGGCTGTGGCGCTGGCGGCCATCGGGCGCATTGGGTGAGATACGGCTGTCAGGTGGCCAGGTCTGGGACTCGACGGTGGTCAACATCGAGACGTTCCTGATCAATCCCGACCAGGGCCTGTACCGCATCTACGTGCCATATCCCAAGACCGCCCAGATCCTGCGCTACGACCCGACCGCGGACGGCGGTGGCTTCGCGGCGCCCGCGCCCTATTTCATCAGCGAGAGCGTCGACGTCGCGGCATTCCGCCAGCTGTACGTGGACGGCGACGTCTACGCCGTCACCGCTGACAACCTCGAGCAGTTCTTCAGCGGCCGCCAGACGCAGTTCTCGCTGGATCCGCCGCCGGATGATGCCGACCTGCGACCCGGGCACGAATACGCCTTGCTCGCCGCGACCGGGGTGCGCAGCGACGGCAACCTGTACGTGTGGGACAAGCTGTGGTCGCGCGTGCTGGTCTACGACAAGGGTGCCGGCGCCTATTCGACCCAGTTCATCGCCGCCCAGGGCACCCAGCCGCTGGCCGATCTGACGGGCATGTACGTCATCGATCGCGGTCACACCCAGCCCGCGCTGATGGTGTTCGCCACGTCGAGCGGCCTGTTCAGCGTGGAGCTGGGAGCGGGCACGGAGCCGTCATCCTCGCCGACACCCTCGGTGAGCGCGACCACCCCGCCACCTGCCTCGCCCACGCCCAGCGCCACCGGCCCCACGCCGGAGCCCACCCCGGAACCCACCCGCGCACGGCGCACGCCGCGACCCAGCGGGTCACCAACCGCCACTCCCTGACCGCGGTCGCGGACTAGAATCCCGGCCATGTCCGGCGGGGGCGCGAACGGCCACAACGGCAATGGCGGCCTGAACGAGTTGATCGTTGAGAGTGTCCGCGTCCACATGCTGTCGTCGCAGCACGTGGTGATCCTGCGCGACACCGGCCACGATCGCTACCTGCCCATCTGGATCGGGCCATGGGAGGCGAACGCGATCGCCATGCGGCTGCAGGGAGTGACGCCGGAGCGGCCCATGACGCATGACCTCTTCAGCCAAACGCTGTCGGAGCTGGGTGTGACGGTCAAACGGATCGTCGTATCTGACCTGGCCGAGGACACCTTCCGGGCGCGGCTGCTGCTCCAGGTCGACGGCCGCGAGCTGGATCTTGACGCGCGACCGTCGGATGCGATCGCGCTCGCGGTGCGGGTGGGCGTGCCCATCTTCGCCACCGATGCGGTGATGGATCGTGCCGGCGTCGTGCCTGAAGGTGCCGAGGAAGAGAAGCTGTCTGTCTTCCGCGAGTTCGTGAACTCGCTCAACGTCGATCTGCCCGACGATCCCGAAGGGGGCCGCAAGGAGGCTTAGTGAAGTTCCTCGGTGCAAATGAGACACCCTTGTAGCGTGTCACCCGAGGAGGGTGTACATGGCTCTGCGGT
>DAIERN010000093.1 GCA_027346765.1 Chloroflexota bacterium
GCATGACGGGATGATAGGCCCGCCGATCTCCCACGCCGCTCACGGCGAGTTCACAGCATCCTCACAGGTTTCGGCGGTCATGATGGCGCCATGCAGCCATCCCCCGGCAACGCCCGCATCCTCGTGGTCGACGACGAGCCCGCCATCACCGACCTGCTCGCCACCGCCCTCCGCTACATGGGCTACACGGTGACCACGGCCGCGACCGGCTTCGCCGCCCTCGACGCGGCGGCCACCGCAGCCCCGGACATCGTCGTCCTCGACGTGATGCTGCCCGACATCGACGGGTTCGAGGTCTGCCGGCGCCTGCGCGAGGCGCGCGACTTCGTGCCGGTCATCTTCCTGTCGGCTCGCGACTCCGAGGACGACCGCATCGCCGGGTTCGTCCGCGGCGGGGACGACTACGTGACCAAGCCGTTCTCGCTCGAAGAGCTGACCCTGCGGATCTCAGCGCTGCTGCGGCGAACGAAGACCGCCGCCGATACGGGCTCCGAGCACCGGCTGAAGTATCGCGACCTGGAGATGGACGAGGACCGCCACCAGGTGTGGCGCGCCGGGTCAGAGGTTCGCCTGTCGCCGACCGAGTTCAGGCTGCTGCGTTACCTCCTGCTCAACGCCGAGCGCGTCCTGTCCAAGCAGCAGATCCTCGATCACGTCTGGCAGTACGACCGCGACTTCGCCAGCAACGTCGTGGACATACGTCTCGTACCTGCGGCGCAAGCTCGACACCGGCCGTGATCCGCTCATCAGGACGGTGCGCGGCTTCGGTTACACGTTGCGCGCCGAAGCGGGCTAGCCGCCCCGACCGGCGCAACACCAGCGATCGTTGCGATGACTCTGCGCGCGCGGCTGGTCATCACCATGGCCGCCCTGCTGGCGCTTGCATTGATTGTTTCGGGCGCGGCCGTCGTGGGTCTGACGCGGGCGAGCCTGTTGGCCGATCTCGACCACGATTTGCTGACCGCGCGCCCGTCGGACGTATCGACCGGCGGGCCGCAGCAGCCCGATGCAACCGGCCGGCGTTTCGCGTTACTGCTCTACGACGGCGACGGCGAACAGGTCCAGGCACTCCCTTCGGGCTTCAGCTCATCACCTGACGCCTTGCCCGACGTTGCGCTCACTGGCGACGCGGCGTTGCCAATGGGGTTCGTCGTCGAGCGACCCGCTACGGACGGTTCGCTCCACTATCGGGTGCTCGCCGTGCACGCCCAGATCGGCGCGCCGCCGCAACCGGTGACGCTCGTGCTCGCTGCACCAATGCGCGCGCTGGAGGGCACTATCGGTGGGCTCGTTCGCACCCTCGCGCTGGTCGGCCTGGGCGTCCTGGGGCTGCTGGTGGTCATCGGCTGGATGCTCATCCGGCGCAACATGCGCCCGCTCGAACGGATGACCGCCACCGCCGAAAGCATCTCCGCCGGCGACCTGTCACAGCGCGTGGGCATGCCCGACGACGGGTCGGAGGTAGGCAAGCTGGGCCACGCTTTCGACGGCATGCTCGACCAGATCGAAGCGTCCTTTATCAGCCAGCAGCAGGCGCTGCGCGCAAAGGAGGCGAGCGAGCAGATGCTGCGTCAGTTCGTCGCCGACGCGTCGCACGAGCTGCGCACGCCACTCACCACGGTCCGCGGCTACGCCGACCTGCACCGCGCGGGTGGCCTCGAGCAGCCGGCCGACGTGGCCCAGGCGATGGATCGCATTGGCAGCGAGAGCCGCCGGATGGGCGCGCTGGTCGACGACCTGCTGCTCCTGGCGCGACTCGACCAGGGCCGGCCCCTGCGCGAGGATCCGGTCGATCTCAGCGGACTCGTCGACGACGCCGTCCGCGACCTGCGCGCGGTCGAGCCCGGCCGGCCCGTTAGCGCCGATCTCGTGCCGGAGCTGACCGTCACCGGCGACGAGGACCGGCTGCGCCAGCTGGTTGGCAATCTGCTCGCGAACGTGCGCGTGCACACCCCCGCCGATTCACCGGTTGAGGTCAGCCTGATCCAGGTCGGCGAACGGGCGATCCTGCAGGTCACCGACCACGGGCCGGGCATCGATCCCGAGCACGCCCAGCACGTCTTCGACCGCTTCTACCGCGCCGACACGGGCCGGACGCGCGACCGCGGCGGCTCAGGCCTGGGTCTCGCGATCGCGGCGTCGGTCGCCGCCGCTCATGGTGGCTCGCTGGAGCACTCCGCGACGCCGGGCGGCGGCGCGACCTTCACGCTGACCCTGCCGCGCGCCTGATTGGCTCGCGGCTTGCGTCGCGAAATGGAAATGGCATTGCCAACTTTCGCTCTACGGCGCGCTTAAGAGCCGCGCCCGGGGCTCCTGCGGTTGGGGGCCGCCCCGGCGTTGGACCGGCTTATAGCCCGCCTACCGCCCGAAGTTGAAAATCCCATTGCCGATCTGCGCCTGAAGCAGCTAAGTCCGCCCAGCCCGCCGCCAACAGTCGGTGACCGTATCGCCCGACGTGCGCGCCGCGGCCGCGTACCGAGCGACGCGCGACACGTCGTTCGTCGATCCCCGTTTGGCCGCGGCTACCCAGCGCTGGGCGTCGAGCCCGGGCGTCGCCGCCAGCAAACACTGATCGCCGCACGCAACAAAAAAGCCGGAGGGCCCGGGTGAGGAGACCCTCCGGCTGACTAAGAGGGATTCGACTTCTATATGCCCGGTCCGTGCATCGGGCCGCCGGGACCAGCCGGGCCCATCATGAACCCGTGGCCGAAGCCCGGGCCGCCCAGGCCGCGCAACTGGTCAAGCGTAATCCGGCCATCGTTGGCGATGCTGTCGAACGCGACCCGCAAGGGATCGTCGGCCGGCAGCTGGTTGATCTCGTCCTGGGTGACAACGCCGTCCGCGACCATGTTCTCGATCAGCGCCCGGCGCGCCTGCATATCAGCCTGCCGCTGGGCGATCTCGTCCTGCAGGCCCTGCGTGATCGCGTCCGACTGAGCCTGAGTGATCGTGCCCTTGGTGACGAGATCGGCGAGGACCTTGGTGAGCAGATCCTGGCCGGGACCGGGATGGTAGGCACCGGCTGTTGTCGTGCCCGGTGCGGGGCTGGGCTCAGCGTTTGCGAGCGACCCCTTGGCGGCGTCGATCAGCGATGGAGCCGCCATCGCGACAGTGGCGCCGGCGATCAGCAGGAAGCCAGCGATCGGGAGCCAGATGAGCCTCTTCATTGGCCGAGTTCCTCCGTTGACGGTTGCCCGTCCCCCCTGGGCATGGGATGAATGCGGTCATCGTCGGCGGCGGGTCTGGGCCGATGCTGTCGGAATGCTGGTGATCGGCTGTGAATCGGGCCAACCCGCAGGCGGGACGTCGATCGCGATGCGCTCGGAGTAGGGTGTCGCCGATGGCGTTGCACGACGAGATCCTCGAACAGCCCGCGGCACTGGCCCGCCTCCTCGATGCGGCACGTGCCGGCGCGTTCGCCGATCTGGGTGTGGCGCTGCGGCAGCGCCGTCCGCGCTTCGTGCTGATCGCGGCGCGCGGTACGTCCGATAACGCAGCGCTCTATGCGCAGTACCTGTTCGCGGTGCGCAACTCGCTCGCCGTGGCGCTGGCCGCGCCGTCAACGATCACGCTCTACGGCGCCAGGCCAGATATGCGCGATGCCCTGGTGATCGGCATCTCGCAGTCCGGTCGATCGCCGGACATCGTTGCGGTGCTCGACGAAGCGCGCGGCCAGAGTGCGCTCACCGTCGCGCTGGTCAACGACTCGAATTCGCCGCTCGCGGCGGCCGCGGACCACGTGGTAGGTCTGCAGGCGGGGCCAGAGCGAGCCACCGCCGCGACAAAGAGCTACACGACCGAGCTGCTGGCGGTCGCGCTAGTGTCGACGGCGCTCGATCTGGCGAGCGCCCAGGAGGCGGCAGATCTCGCGCGCCTGCCAGAGCTGGCCGCGGCGGCGCTCGAAACGGAGAACGCGGCACGCATGATCGCGCGCGGCCACGCGGCACGGACCCACGGCGTGGTGCTTGGGCGCGGCTACGCCTACGCCACGGCGCGCGAGTGGTCGCTCAAGCTGCAGGAGCTGGCGCAGCTGCTCGTCCAGCCCTACTCCACCGCCGACTTCGAGCATGGCCCGCTCGCGCTGGCCGAACCGGGCTTCGCCGTTCTCGCGGTTGCACCATCCGGCGTGGCACTCGATGGCCAGCTCGAGGTCCTGCAGCGGTTGCGGACGGAGTTCGGGGCGAGCGTGCTGGTCATTTCAGACGCCGAGGAAGCGCTCAGCATCGACGCAGGACTGCGCCTGCCCGCCAATGTGCCCGACTGGCTGTCGCCGGTGATCGAGATCATCCCGGGCCAGCTCTACGCGTACCACCTGACGCTGGCGCGCGAGTTGGACCCCGACCGGCCGCGCATCATCGCCAAAGTCACGGAGACTTTGTAGAGGCCCAAATGAAAAGACCCACACTCCGGGAACGAGCGTGGGTCTCCACAATGACAGTTGGATCTGGGCGGGCGGACGTGGGCACGTCCTGCACCTGGCCCCGATCACGCGCGGTAGCCGGCTCTGGTATCGCTGCTGATGTTGCCCGCTCGGGGCCGTGAATCGAGGTTGCTCACGCCGGCGGATTGATCCGCGGTGATCGGCAGGACGCGCGACGTGGCTGCGTCAGCACTCCTCCGATATGGCCGCAAATTGCGGCGGTTGCGGTCGTTCGTCACGCTCGCACCTCGCTAGGAGCTCATCCTACTCCGGCCCGCCAGCCGGGTCCATACCAAGGCGATAACAGGGTTGTATCAAGGCACCTGGTAGACCCGCACGTCATCCACCGCGGCCTCGACGAGGCTGTCCCCGGCACAGTCGCACGCCTCGAACGTCAGCCGCACGTTCTGGCCTGCGTAGGCATCGAGCGGCACGGTCACGAGCTGCCAGCTGGCATTGCGCTGGGTCGCGCTGCCGCCCGCGCGCCAGACCTCGTCGCCGTCGACGAGCAGCCGCAGGTAGTCGACCGGCGTCGCGTCTGCGCCGTGCGCGAACGTGTACCGAAACTGCACCCGCCAGCCGCTCGAGCTGGGTCCGCCAAGGCCCATCTGGGGCGAGCGCGCCGACGTCAGCCCGTCGAGATCATTGGCGTTCGCGCTAGTCCCGCGTGCCGCGCCGGTGACCAGCGCGTAACGCGCGCTGTAGCCGTAGGCGCGCTGCTTCTGGCCCGCGCTCGTCTTGTTCTTCGAGGGGATGGCGCGCTGCCACGCCCCGCCGGTCGCGCTGTCGCTGTTGCCCGGGTTCAGCTGCCAGCCACGGGGCGCCTCGAAATCGTCATCGAGCGGCCCGCAGTGTGTCGTGTCGAGCCCCGCGGCGCGGTACGGGCACGCCACCTGCTCCAGGAAGTACAGCACCGCCCCGTCATTGCGCGTCGTCTCGCGTTCGATGACATTGTCGGGCGGGTAGAAGCCGCCGACGTGTGAGTCGTCGAGCGGGTAGACCTCGATCGTGAACGCAAAGATGCGCTGGTCGCCGTACAGCCAGTCGATGCTGTTGCCGTCCATGATGTAAAGGTCCGACAGCTGCTTGGTGATGTAGCCGTTCAGGTTGGCCATTCCGTGCGCCACTGCCTTGAACGCGGCCAGATCGTCGGCCGCCATGGGCCGGGGCAGATCGGTCTTGGTGTAGCCAAAGGGCCACATGATCTCTTCGTTGAACGCGTGCCAGTCGATCGCGGCGCGAATCTGCTGGCGACCATCAACGATCCGGCCCAGGACGAAGTCGCGCAGGGCCGCCGTCTCCACCCCCTGCCAGGGTGAGTTGCCGCGGTAATAGAGCGTCCCGGGCTTGCCCGTGGAGCCGCCGCAGCAGCCCCAGGCGAAGCCGAAGCTGCGGTTGAGATCGAGTACCCGCCAGTGCGCGTCGAACCCGTCGGCCGTGACCAAACGCTCCATCGGCAGCGCCGCACCGGTGAAGCTCGGATCCGGCCAGGGCGCCTTCACGTGCACGTCGGTGGTACGTGCCAGTGGCA
>DAIERN010000094.1 GCA_027346765.1 Chloroflexota bacterium
CGCGTTCTGGGCGATCACCATCGGCAACAACATCGCGTCGTACGTGCCGTTGCTGTCGCGGCCTTCACAGCTGCTCATCTTTGGCGGCATCGAGGTGTCGCAGAACACCCTGCTGCGCTTCTACGTGCTGCACGTGATCCTGTTGCCGCTCACCGCGGCGGTCTTCCTGGCCGTCCACTTCTGGCGGATCAGGAAAGATGGTGGAATTTCAGGGCCGCTCTAGAGATATGACGCACCGATGACCGACGAGAAGAAGTCCAACCTTCCCGCCCCCGCTCCCGCCACGCCGGCGTCGGCTGCGCCCGCGGAGAAGACGCGCTCGACTTTGCCCGCCGCGCCACCTGAACGGCGCACGACCGAGATCGACAAGCAGCGCGTGCCTATGGCCGCCAAGCCCTACCGCCTGCTCGCGCTGGTCAAGCAGGACGCCGTCGTCCGTGTACAGAAGGAACCTGACGACACGGTCATGACCTGGCCGCACCTGCTCTCGATCGAGTTCTTCGCCGCCGCAGTAATGAGCGTCTTCCTGCTGCTGATGGGCCTGTTTGTCAACGCGCCGCTCGAGGAGCTGGCCAACCCCATCGCCACGCCCGCCGTCGCCAAGGCGCCGTGGTACCTGGTCGGTATCCAGGAGCTGCTGGCGTACTTCCACCCCACGGTTGCCGGCGCCATCCCGATCCTCACGATCTTCATCGCCATCGGTGCGATCCCGTTCATGGATCGTGGGCCGCGCGGCGACGGTGGCTCACCTCGCCCGGCCGACCGCAAGCTGGGCATCATGATCTTCACCCTGTTCTGCGCCGCGGGTCTCTTCATCACGTTCCTGGGCGCGTTCTTCCGCGGCCCGGGCTACGGCTACACCGTGCCGTGGGAAAACGGTTTGTGGTTTGCACTATGACCTTCCTCCGCAGCTCCCGCTGCTGCGCGCGACAGTGGTCCAGCCCCGACGAATCGTCGGTGCTGTCCCGTCGCTTGCTCCTGTTCTCCTTTTCCTCGCGGAGCGTCACTAATGGGTAATTGGCGGTTAGCCCGCTGGCAGGAGCCGCGCACGCTCACGCGCGACGTGCTGCGCGAGATGCGCCAGGGCCGACCAGCCGGCTTGTCGCGGCGCACCCTCATCCGTCGCTCCATCGGCGCGGGCGTCGGGCTCTGGCTGATCGAGGTCACCGGCGGGCTGCTCGGCTTCCTGTGGCCCAACCTGTCCAAGGGCTTTGGCGGCCAGATTCAGCTGGGCGACATCGCCACAGTCGGTGACAACCAGGCCGTCAACGGCACTTCACTGTCCGGTGGCGCGCCTGCGTATTTCTCACAGGCGCGAACCTACGTCCAGCTGATCGACCCCTCGCGCGGCTTTGCCGACGGCACCTCGACCGACGGGGACGGGCTCAACACCAACGTGCGGACGCTGTACCAGCGCTGCCCGCATCTGGGCTGCAAGCCTAACTTCTGCACGATCAACTACTGGTTCGAGTGCCCCTGCCACGGCTCGCGCTACGACCGCCTGGGTATCAAGATCCGCGAGCTGGGCCCGGCGCCGCGGAGCATGGATCGCTTCGCGCATACGGTCAAAGATGGCGTGCTGACGGTGGATACGTCCAAGCTCACCCTTGGTCCGCTGCCGGTGTCGCTGGGCCAGCCGGGTCTGATCCCGCCGCGCTCCCCGCAGGGCTGCATCTAGCCGATGAGCGACGAGAACACCGGGCGCGACCTGGTGCCGCGGCCGGAAGAGCCGTCGAGCGCTGTCGCGCCACGCGAACCGCAGGTACCCACCACCGCCGCATCAGCTGAGGTGCGCTTCTCGGCAGGCGAGCAGGCGCACACCGTTGGCCTGACTGAGCAGCGCGCCACCCAGATCGTCAAGCAGAGCGGCAACGCGCGGATGATCGCCTTCCTCGCGGCGCTGCTGATCGTGCTCTTCATCCCGCTTTACTGGCTGTACGACATCGGCCTGCCGGTAGTCGGCTTTGGCGGCCGGCTCCAGAGTGAGACGCAGGACCAGTACGTGACCGACGTGTCACGCGGCTACGCCCTATTCCTCGCCAACTGCGCGCGCTGCCACGGCCCGCAGGGCAAGGGCGGCGTGGGCCCGCCGTTGAACGACCAGGCCAAGCTGTACAACGTGCTGACGGCCACGGGCGCGTCGGGCAGCGGCCACCTGAACCCTGACTACATCCGGTCGGTCCTGACCGAAGGCGGCCGCATCGTGTGCGGCGATCCCAACAGCGTGATGCCCGCCTGGCTGCAACCCAAGGGCCCGCTCAATTACCGCGAGCTGGAAGACATCATCAAGTTCATCACCGCGAGCAAGGACACCAAGTTCACTTATCAGCCCGCGCATGTGCTGCCGCCGGCGACGGTGCCGCCGCCGGTGAATGAAGAGGGCTGGCGCGATCCCAGCTACTCACCGCCGCCAGACGCCACGCCCGTGCCTGCCTGCTGGCGCGCACCCGCTGCTACCTCTGCCCCCAGCACGCCGGCCCCGGTGACCAGTCCGGGCACGGTCGCCAACCCACGCGTCATCGAGCTCCACGCAACAGGCAGCCTGACTTGGACTGACGCCGCCGGCGCCCAACTGAGCCAGATCGCGGTAGTGCAGGGCGAGACGATCACTTTCCACGTGATCAACGATGCCGGCTTCGACCACAACTTCCATATCGGCGGAGCGACCGAGCTCTCCACGGCGTCGGCGACCACCGACCTGCCTGGCATCGCTCCGTGGTCGTCGGGCGAACAGGACTTCACCTGGACGGTTGAGAACCTGCCCGCCCAGCCGCAGTTCGCATGCACTCTCGCCGGCCACTACCAGTCCATGCACGGCGATTTCGTCGTCCAGGGTTCAGGCGGAGGGTTGGGCTCGCCCGCACCGTCGGCCGCGGCTTCGCCCGCACCCTCACCGTCGGCCGCCCCCTGATGGCCCAGTACGCGCTCCCGCCCGGAGCTATTCGGCGGCGGACCGTCTTTGGTCTGCTCGACGCCGACAGCTGGAAGTGGGCCTCGATCAAGGCCATGTTCTGGTTCCTGCTGGTCATCTTCCTGCAGGGCTACGTGCCTGACCGCGCTTATTACTTCACCGTGTCACCCACCGTGGATCTGGGCTTCAACGCGATCAGCCCCGTCAACCTCTGCCCGGCCGAGAACGACCGCGGCGACCGTAAGATGCCCTGCCCCGTGCCCGCCGGCGCGATCCTTCCGTGGGACGCGAGCCCGCCTGAGCTGGCGCTGCCTGAGGGCCGCACGAGCGCGCTTGTCTACACCAGCGGCTCGACGCTGTACCTGATCGGGGGCGAGACGGCGTCTGGGGCGACGGCGAGCGTGATCTCCACGGACGTGAGCGAGGACGGCAACCTGTCCATCTGGACCGACGCGCCCGCATTGCCGTCGCCGCGCAGTCATGCGACCGTGCTCAATCTGGCGGGCGTGCCCTATGTGATTGGCGGCCTGGACGCGAGCGGCCAACCCACCCAAACGGTTTACGTGGGGACGATCGACCAGGGCAACCTCACCGGCTGGACTGAATCGGCTGATCTGGCGCTCCCCGTGGCGCTCAGCGACGCCGTCGGCACTTCAACCGCAGGCGGCCTGTACCTTTTTGGCGGCCGCACGGCCGACGGGCTGTCGGACAAGGTCTGGCTCAATGCCCTCGACGCCACGACGGCCAAGCTGGGCACGTGGGTGGAGCAGACCCAGCTCGTCCTGCCTGAGCCGCGTGCCGAAGCGACGATTGCCAACACCGGCGCGTCGGTCTACATCCTTGGCGGGGTCGGGCCCAACGGCGTCACCAACCTCGTCTACTACCTGGGCCTCGACACAAAGGGCCTGCCCGCGATCAACGCCAAGACGCAGCTGCCGTTCGGCTGGGGCGTGTCCGTCAACCAGTCAGCCTCAGCGGCCCTGCCTGAGCCGCGCGCCGGCGCCACGACCTTCGTCAATTCCGGCGCCATCTGGGTGTTGGGCGGCCGCGGCTTCGATAACAAGGTCACCAACACCGCCTGGTGGGCCGTGCCCAACTCGGCCGACGGCACGATCTCGCGCTGGTCCGATCTTGACCCGACTGACCTGCTCGAGCCGCGCACCGGCGCCAGCGTCGCCGCCATTGGCTCGCACGTCTTCGTGACCGGCGGCGCCAACGACACGGGCCTGCTCAATACGTCGTTGCGGTCCGACCTCGCGCCGCGCTCGCCGTACTTCCGCCTGGGCCTCTTCGGGGTGACCGTGCCGGCGCTGTCCATCAAGGGCGAGATCGGCCAGCAGCTGGGCTACATCATCGCGGGCTCAGCCTCCCTGGGTAACCTCGTGCTCCTGATCATCATCGGCTGGATGTACTCGCACAAGCCAGAGACGTTCCGCTTCTTCCGCTTCATCACTCGCGGCCGCTTCCGGCCCCCGCCGCAGGACGACTACTCGCCCTAGCGCGCGCGAACCCCGCGTCCGCTCGCTCGATCTCCCCATTCCGCTCGCTCGAATCTCCCCATTTGGACGCGCGCGCGTCCCGCCGTCACGCGTTCCGGCACTTCAGCCCTCAATTGCGGCGGCTTTCCGCCCCCGCCGCACGCGCCCTCGTCCCAATGAGCGAAACCGGGCCCGAATCCGCGGATTGCCGGACGCCCCAGCGTCCAAATGACTGGAAACGCGGGCCCGGACTGGCCCGCTCTGGCCCGCGCTAGATGAGCAAATTCCACGGTGGCGACGGTTAGTCGGGTAAGGTCCCATACGACGCTCGGCCTTGAGCGTGGATCCGCGGCGCCTCATCGCCTAATTCGCAACTCCGTTGCAGTTGGCGTGACTAGCTGCCGAGCGAACCAAGTTAGCCGTTGTCACGCTGCGACTTGATCAGGTTGCCCCGCCGATCAGGCGCGGCCGCCCTCGCCCAGCTCGGTCAGCGGCTGGCGGGAGTCGAAGCCCTTGTCCACCTCGTGCCACCAGTTGATCGAGTCGCCTTCGCCCATGCGCCAGCACAGCCAGATGGGCCGGCCGCTGGCCAGCGCCGGGAAATCGATCAGTCCGGTGTTGATATCGCGCAGCGTGACGCCCCACTCGTCGATCTGACTGACCGCGTACTGCATCCGCCGCACGGCCAGGCGCTGCTCGCGCTGCATCTCGGCCAGCTGCTCGGCGTGCTCCGCCGAGCCGTTCGACTTCTGGCCGCGCTCGATCTCCGGCTGCAGCGCGGCCACCCGGTCGCGGTCGGCCTTGAGCTGCTCGAGCAGCGGCTGAACGCTGGCCAGTAGCTCATTGGCCTCGTCGAGCCCGAAATAGCGCGCCATCACCCGCGATTTTCGCATCCGGGCGATTTGGCACTCGCGTCGCCTTTGCGACGCCGCCTAGCATCTGCGTCATGGGTGGTCGCACGTTCCCATTTGCGTGGCTGTCGGCCTTCGTGTGTCTAGCGCTGGTCGCCTGCGCCACGGCGCCTGGACCCGCTGCCTCACCAGCGCCGATTGCAACTGCCCGAGCCACCATTCCGATCGCTTCGCCTTCGCCCTCTCAAGCCCCATCGCCCAGAGCAAGCGCGACCTCCACATCGAGTCCCGATCTGCAGGTAGATGTGATGACGACGAAGGAATTCGCGGCTGTGGTCAGGAATGGCACCTTGAACGGAAAGACCGTTCTCGTTGACGGCGCCATCGAGCGGGTCGACATGATGTCGGGCTACCCGTGTGGCTTGCCCCCGGACGTCTGCTTGATTGGGCAGCTCGTCGGCACGGACGCGCCCATCTACGTGTACGCGCAGCGGATCCCGATTACCGGTCCCCACGGGACCTACGACGACGCAAGCGGGACGTGGCAGTACTGGAGCACGCCCGAGTCGTCCGTTTCTGGCCGGCTGGCCTTCTTGATCGACACCGGAGCCAATCCGCACTTGGTCGGGCAAGTTCGGATGAATGG
>DAIERN010000095.1 GCA_027346765.1 Chloroflexota bacterium
GTCGGCCACGCCGGCCGACTACGCCGCCGCGATCGCGATCATCGCCGCCGATCCAGCCGTCGATTCGCTGATCGTCATCTCGGGGCCGCCGCTGGCCACGCCCGCGAGCGTGCTCGCGACCGCCGTCCACGCCGCGGTCAAAGACCTGTCGCGGCCGCTGACCGTGGCGGGCGTCTTCATGTCGACCGAGCAGCCGCGCGACGCGTTGACCGGGGAGGGCCTGACCATCCCGTCCTACCACTACAGCGAGAACGCGGCGTACGCGCTGGGTCATGCCGTGCGTTACGGACGGTGGCGCGCGGCGCCGCAGGGTTGCGTGCCGCAGTTCAACGATGTGTGCGCCAACGAGCACGACGCGGTACGCAGCGATGAGCCGCGCTGGCTCAACCCCAACGAGGTCCGCCGGCTGCTGACGTGCTACGGCCTGCCCGTGGTGGAGGAGGGGTTCGTCGTCAGCCCGGCCGAGGCAGGCGCGGTGGCCGCGACCATGACCGCGCCGTTCGCCCTGAAAGGCGTGTCAACGGCGGTCGTGCACAAGAGCGAGGCGCGTGGCGTCCGCCTGGATCTCGCAACGCCACAGGATGTTGAGCGGGCGGCGAACGAGATGACGGCCGACTACCACGCAGCCGGCCACGCGATCGAAGGCTTCGTGGTCCAGCCCATGGTTGGATCGGGGCTCGAGCTGCTGGTCGGAGTCGTCCACGACCGGTTGTTCGGTCCGGTCGTCGCCTGCGCGATCGGTGGCACGGCGACCGAGCTGCTCAAGGACGTCGCTGTGCGTATCACGCCGCTGACCGACGTTGATGCCGCCGAGATGCTTCGCTCGCTCGCGACCTATCCGCTGCTCGACGGCTACCGCGGAGCGCCCGCGCTCGACGTCGCGGCGCTGCAGGACGTGCTGTTGCGGGTGAGCGCCCTCGTGGAAGCTCATCCCGAAGTTGCGGAGATGGATCTCAACCCGGTGATCGTCCTGCCGCGCGGCGCGCTCATAGTCGATGCCCGCATCCGCGTCGAGCCCGCGGCCTGATCCCGGCGTATACTCCGCGCCAACTTCAAACGCGTCGAGCGGGACGCGCGCAACGGGAGCAGGACCACAGAGAGCCGGGGCATCAGCTGGAAGCCCGGGCGGCACCTACCCAGAGCGCACCACCCGTGAGCGACCGGTGAACCGGTCCGGGCGCCGCCCGTTAGCGCGGCAGTGAAAGAGCGCCACGAATGCCGTGGCGAACGCGGGTGGAACCGCGGGAGGGTGAACCTCTCGTCCCGGTCGACTGGACCGATGGACGGGAGGTTTTTTTGATGGCTCAGGAAGTCGCGGAACACGACCTACACGAGGAGGAAGAGCTCTCGTTCGAGGCGCCCAAGCGCTCGTCGGCAGACGAGCTGCTCGACGCCCACGCGGGTGATCCGCTCGATCCAATGCGCCACAGCGCGGCGCATGTCATGGCCGAGGCAGTCCTCGACCTGTTCCCGGGGACCAAGCTGGGCATCGGGCCCGCCATCGCCGACGGCTTCTACTACGACTTCGAGGTCAGCCGGCCGCTGTCGACCGACGACCTGGCCAAGATCGAAGCCCGGATGGCCGCATCGGTCAAGGCCGACCACCCCTTCGTGCGCAAAGTGCTGCCGCCCGACGAGGGCCGGGCATTCTTCGCGGCAAAGGGCCAGCCATACAAGGTCGAGATCCTCGACGACCTCCGCGCGGCGGCGAAGGCCGCCAATCAGCCTGAGCCGGAAGTGTCGACGTACGAGCACGGGCCATTCATCGACCTGTGCCGCGGCCCGCACGTCGAGAGCACGGGCAAGATCGGTCCCTTGAAGCTGCTCGCGGTGAGCGGCGCCTATTGGCGCGGCGATCAGAAGCGACCGGCGATGCAGCGCATCTACGGCACGTCGTACCCGGACAAGAAGGCCCTGGCCGAGCACCTCGAGCGCATCGAGGAAGCCAAGCGCCGCGACCACCGCATACTCGGGCGCGACCTCGACCTGTTCTCGTTCCACGACGTCTCGCCGGGCGCGGCGTTCTGGCATCCCAAGGGCTGGCGGCTGTACAACACGCTGCGCGACGCGATGCGCGGCATCCAGGCCAAGCGCGGCTACCAGGAGATCTACACGCCGCCGCTGGTGCACCAGAAGCTGTGGCAGCAATCGGGCCACTGGGACCTGTACCGCGAGAACATGTTCCTGGTCGAATCGGACGAGCAGACGTTCTCGCTCAAGCCAATGAACTGTCCCGAATCGACGTTCATCTACCGCTCGCGCGTCCGCTCGTACCGCGAGTTCCCGCTCCGACTGTCCGAGTACGGAGTGTTGCACCGCGCGGAGCTGTCAGGCGTCCGGTCGGGCCTGACGCGAGTGCGCCACTTCTATACCGATGATGCCCACATCTACGTCACGCCGGCCCAGATTCAGGCCGAGATCCTGGCGTTGATGGGCGAGGTGACCGAGTTCTACGCGTGGTTTGGCCTGGAGCCGATGCTCACATTTGGGACACGGCCGGAAAAGGCGCTGGGCGACGAAGCCACGTGGCGTGAGACGGAAGCGATGATGCTCGAGGCGCTCAAGGCGTCGGGCGTGAACTACCGCGTCAAGCCCGGCGACGGCGCCTTCTACGCGCCCAAGATCGACATCCAGATCAAGGACGCGCTGGGGCGCGAGTGGCAGACCGCGACCATCCAGGTCGATCGGCTGATGCTGCCCGAGCGGTTCGACCTGCACTACATCGACGAGAACGGCGAGCGCCAGCGGCCGGTCGCCATTCACCGCGCCATCCTTGGCTCGCTCGAGCGGTTCATCGGGGTGATCACGGAGCACTTCGCCGGGGCGTTTCCCTTCTGGTGCGCGCCGGTCCAAGCGATCGTCATCCCCATCGCCGATCGCCACAACGAGGCCGCGGCCCAGCTGGCGGCCGTCCTCGAGGCGCGCGGCCTGCGGGTGGAGGTGGACGACTCCGCGAACCGGATGCAGAACAAAATCAGGCTCGCGCAGGAGCAGAAGGTGCCCTACATGCTGGTCCTGGGCGATCGCGAGATCGAGGCCCGCACGGCCGCGCCACGAACCAGGGCCGGGGAGCAGCAGGCGCCTATTGGCTGGGAAGAGCTGGCCGAACGGCTCGCTGCTGAATCGGCCGCGCGACAGCCAGGCTGATCAAACCCGGGGTTGCGCGGCCTGTATAGCATCGGCGCACCAAGAAGCCGCATTGGGGTAGCGGGGCATGCTGCGCTCTCTGGCAGTCGCCGTCACGGCAGCGCTCTTCACCGCATGCGTCGGCGTAGCGCCCGTGCCCACAACCACGCTGACGCCCACGGCGCCTTTAGGTCCCACCGCGACCCCCACGGCCAAGCCGAGCGCGACGCACACCCCGACCACGGCCCCCACCCCGACCACGGCGCCGACAGCGACTGCAGCGCCAACTCCCACCAGCACTCCCAGCACCAGCAGCGCGCCGACGGATGGCACTGCGGCGCAACCGTGTGGCACGGACTGGGGAACCTCAGCCGGCGAGTGCGGCTTCGAGGTAGGGACCCGGTTCCTGTTCAGCTGCCCGCCCGGCGGTCGCGACTACGCCATCTGGGGCACCGATACGTACACCAGCGACTCATCCGTGTGCACGGCGGCAGTGCATGCTGGCTTGATAACGATCGACGGCGGCGGGACGGTCACGGTTGAGATTCGACCCGGCCAGGACGCCTACGTCGGAAGTACGCACAACGGCATAACCAGCAGCGCCTACAGCAACTGGAACTCGAGCTTCATTTTCGTTGGCGGCGCGCTTGATGCGGTCGAAGTGCTGATGACCCACATCCCGGCGGCGCTGCAGGGTGACTGCGGCGAGGTCACGTCATTCGACGCGGGTGTCATCGTCAGCGTGCAGTGCATCAACATCCCTGACGTCGACGGGTACGCCGTCTACACGCAGTTCGACGGTCTCGACAATCTGAACGCCTCGTACCAGTCGAACCTTGACTTCTTTGGTGTCGGCAGCGATGGCTCCGACTGCCGCGTCGGGCCATCGGAGGGGGGCTACACGGTCGCCGACTCTCCCGAAGGCCGGGTGATGTGCAATACCTACACCGGCGTCGATCCCGAAGGCCTGATCCTCTTCTGGACGAGCGAGAGCCTGCTCATCGAGGGGTCGCTTGCGATGTATGGCGGCACCTTCCAAGAGATGTACGACATCTGGGCCGGGGCCGGCCCGAACCCCTAGCGCCGATCGGCGTCGATCCTTAGCATCTGGACACAGGAGGAACTGCCGCAACCATGTCGAAACCTGTGCTCGTCGCAGGTGCCCTGGTCGCGCTTGCCGCGGGCTGCGTCTCCGTCGCGGGTCCCAGCGCCGCCCCATCGACGACGCCGCGCCCGGCGACGCCAACGCCCAGCGCAACTCCAACCGCCGCTCCAACCGTCGCCCCGACACCGACCCTGGCGCCCACGGTCGCGCCGACGGCGACTGCTGAACCAACCGCGACAAGCGGCCCAACCCCGCAGCCGACGGGCGACCTCGGCTTCGACCAGCGCGACGTCATCTTCTATGACGACCTGGCGGACACGACCGACCACTGCACCACCGGCCCGCAATCGAGCCCTGCCGTCTACCCCGATGACTGCTGGGGCGTGGGCACGACCGACGGCGGCACGATTGCCTACACGGACGGCATGCTGAGCTTCGACACCACCGCGAACGGCGCGTGGATGTGGTCGCGCCGGGTGGCCAAGTCAACCAACGCCACGATGCGCGTAATCGGTGACTTCATTCCCAACGGTGATGGCCGCTTCGGCGCCCTATGCGCTTCCGGCGACGCCAATCTCTACGGAGCCGTCGTCGGCACTGATGGTTCCTGGGCTTTTGTGGCTATCGGTGGCAGCGGTGGTGCGCAGGTGCTGCTCGATGATCAATCGGCTGGCCTCGCTGTCCAACAGGGGAGCTCCAACCTGGTCGCGCTCGAATGCGCCGGCACCGCCACCGGCGATATGCGGCTGACACTGTGGCTCAACAAGTCCGGACCGGTCGCCACGTACGTCAATGCGACGGGGCCGGCCACCTTCGATCGTGCCGCGACCTACGTCGAGTCGGCCGGCGACACGTTCACCGTCGACATGGACAACATCATCCTGTTTGGCTCGCGCATCAGCGATGGCAGCCTCAGTCCTGAGGGCGAGGCACTCCTCGCGCATGTCCCGGCTGCTTGGCAGTCCTCGTGCTATCAGGGTCTGCGGCCGCCGTATCTCGCCAGCACCGCCGATGCTGTCCTGACCTGCTTCCTGCCCACCCACGATGGCGCTGAAATCGCGGAGTACGCGGCCTTCTCGACCGCCGATGCGATGACCGCCGCATACCAGAGCCGGATCGATGCCTTTGGCAGCGGCGACGCTGTCAACTCATGCGCGGATGGATCGGGCGAGCATAGCTACAACATCAGCGACACAGAGGCCGGGCGCCTGCTGTGCGTCGACCAGTTTGTGGGCATCCGTTTCGACTGGACGGACACGCGCTTGAACATCATGAGCACGCTCGTCGATTTCGACGGCAGCTACGGCGCAACGTTCGCCGACTGGCAGGTGGGCGGGCCCGATCTCTGATCGATCTAATCAGGCTGTCGGAAGGCGGTCCTGTGCTATATTCCCGCGGGCCGCGGAAGGGTGCGGCGATATAACGTCGTGCATTCCGGGAGATGCCATTTGAGAGAGAGCGCATGAGGGACCTGGCCTGAGCCGAGAGCTGCGAATCAACGAGATGATCCGCGTCCCGCAGGTGCGGGTGGTGGATGAAGAGGGCAACCAAGCGGGCGTGATGTCCACACCGGACGCCCTCCGGCTCGCGCAGGACAGGGGCTACGACCTCGTTGAGGTCGCAC
>DAIERN010000096.1 GCA_027346765.1 Chloroflexota bacterium
TCCGAGGCGCTCCTCGTGCGGCGGTGGCTCGACGAGACCGACGAGGCACGCGACCTCCTCGCGCGGCGGCCCGACCTTGGCGTCGGCGGCGCGCACGACATATCGACCATCGTGCTGCGTGCCAAGCGCGGTGGTCGCCTGTCGGGAGCCGAGCTGCTGCAGGTGCTGGAGACCCTCGTCGCCGCCGGGCGGCTGGCCGACGCGCTGCGGGACGAGCGACCGCCGCAGCTGCACGAGCTGGGCCGCTCGATCAAGGCGCTGCCCCAGTTGCGCGCCAAGCTGGAAGGCGCGATCGACCCCAACGGCGAGATTCTCGATAGCGCGTCACCCGCATTGGGCGGTCTGCGCCGCGCCGTCCGCGTGGCCTACGAGCGACTGAGGACGCGGCTCGAGTCGATCGTCCACGGCGAGCTGGGCGGCGCGCTCCAGGAGCCCATCGTCACGCTCAGGAACGGCCGCTACGTCGTGCCGGTCCGGGCCGACGCCAAGGGCCGCGTGAAGGGCATCGTCCACGACCAGAGCGGCAGCGGCCAGACGCTCTTCATCGAGCCGCTGGTGGTGGTCGAGCTGGGCAATGCCTGGCGCGAGGCACAGCTGGCGGCCCAGGCGGAAGAGGAACGCATCCTCGATGAGCTTTCCGGGCTGGTCGCCGCGCAGGCGGACGCGCTCGAGGAAACGCTCGCCGCCCTGGCGACCTTCGACTTCTGGCTGGCCCGCGCGCGGCTCGCCGGC
The DNA here is from genome assembly GCA_027346765.1 of Chloroflexota bacterium. The sequence goes on from DAIERN010000096.1 coordinate 733, forward strand.
GAAATGGACGCCGTTCGACCGGAGACCCTTGATCGCGATGACGTCGAGTTGCTCTCCGCGCGCCACCCGGGCCTAAAGGGGAAGGTCGTCGCAATCGACATCCGCCTGGGGACCGACTTCCGGGCGCTGGTCATCACCGGGCCGAACACCGGCGGCAAGACCGTCGCGTTGCGTACCTTGGGGCTGCTGTCGCTGATGCATCAGTCGGGGCTGCACATCCCGGCGGCGGCCGGCTCGCGCCTGCCGGTCTTCAAGGACGTCTTCGCCGACATCGGCGACGAGCAGTCGATCGCCCAGTCGCTCTCCACCTTCTCCGGCCACATGCGCTCGATCGTGCGCATCGTCGACGCCGCGGGACCGGGCTGCCTCGTCCTGCTCGATGAGCTTGGCGCAGGCACCGACCCGACCGAAGGGTCCGCCCTCGCCCAGGCCCTGCTGGATCACTTCATCGCCGCGGGCGCTCTTGTCGCGGCCACGACGCACTACCCCGAGCTCAAGGCGTACGCCCACAACTCGGGCCAGGCGGAGAACGCCAGCGTCGAGTTCGACATCGAGACGCTGTCGCCCACCTACCGGCTGTTGATTGGCCTGCCGGGCACCTCACAGGCGTTCAACATCGCGACCCGGCTGGGCCTGCCGGAGGCGCTCGTCGATGACGCGCGCTCGCGCCTGGGCCGCGCGCAGGCCGAGTTCGAGCAGACGCTCGTTTCGATCAAGGAGACGCAGCAGACCACTGAGGCGGCGCTGGCCCGCGCCGCGGAGGCCGAGCAACGCGCCCGTGCCGCGCGGCTGGAGGCAGAGGAAGAGCGTCGCAGCGCGCGGCGCGAGCGTGCGGCGGCCGCGGAACAGGCACGGGCCGAGGCGGAGCGCGCCCTGGCGGAGGTCAAGGCGGAGATAGGCGCGGCGCGCGAGCTGCTCGCCCGAGCGTCGTTGACCGAGTCGAACCTCGAGCAATCCGCCGCCCTCCTCGACGAGCGGCTGTCCGCCCTGGTCGGCGACGCTGCGGTGGCAGCCGTCGAGGAGCCCGCTCCCGTGCCGATCGAGATCGGTGCCACCGTCCGCTCGCGCGACGGCTGGCGCGGCACGGTGGCCGAAATCGATGATGAGACAGCCACGATCGCCGCCGGCACGATGAAGATCAAGGTGCCGCTCAACGAGCTCGAGCTGATCAGCGGTCGCGTGACCGAGCTACCAGCTGAGACCATCCGGCCGCAGCCGCACCGCGTCATACCCACGAGCCTTGACCTGCGCGGGGCCCGTGTCGACGAGGCGCTGGAGCAGATGGAGAGCTACCTCGATAGCGCGGCAGTCGCCGGCGCGCCCCGATTGACGATCATCCATGGCCATGGCTCGGGCGCGTTGCGCGACGCCCTCCGCAGCCGCCTCGCCACTCACCCTCTAGTCAAGAAATGGCGCGCCGGCGAGCGCGGCGAAGGCGGCGACGGCGCGACGATCGTCGAGCTCTGAGCTCCGTCGCGCCGCCCCGCACGAGTGACCGGTTCTAGCCGCCCGTAGAGGCGAACCATGCCAGGCCCGGGCTGGTCACGAACACCAGCGGGGCGATGCACGGCGCCGGAAGTGTCAGGTCAGCCTCGATATTGGCGTTTCCGCCGCCGCTGCTCGCAGGCCCCGTCGTGGCCGCGAATGGCCCGGTCGGCACGTTGACCACGGTGGCATTCGCATCGAGGCAGCTGACGATGGCACGGAACGATGTGACCGTGTTGCTGCCCGTGTTTGGCCCTGCAGCAAAGACCAGTCCGCGCACCTTGATCTCCAGGTGCCCGCTCGCGGTGAGCTCACCACGGCCCGAGCCGAGTGTCCAAGGGATACCGCCGCCATTGATCCCGCGGATCGCGTTGGCGGACCCAGTCAGAGCCGGCGTGACGCCAACCATCGTGTCGAACTCCAAGACGTTGGGCGTCTTGGCTGTCGTCAGACCCGACGTGGTCAAGATCAGGACCGCAGCGATCGCGCCCACGATTGACCAGAGCCTGCGTCGAGACATCGCCTCTCCTTCCATGCTGAGCCGTCCGCGTCGGTGCACGGCTGCCCGATGGCGGGCGGACATGGCAGGCAGTACGCCACGGGAGACCGACCAGATTGCGCCAGTCTCAGGTCAGGTGGGGCCGGGCGTGTTTGGCGGCGGAGTTGGCTCGGGTGTGGGTGGTTCGGTCGGCGGTGGCGGGCTGGGCGTGATGATCGGCGGCAGCGTCGGCTCAGGCGTCGGCGGGAGCGTGGGGACGTCAGTCGGTCCGGGCGTGATGGTCGGCTCCGGGGTCAGCGATACCTCCGGCGTGATGCTCGGCGAGATGCTGGGCGACTCGGACAGGGACGGCGACGGCGAGGGCAAGCCCAGGCACGAGTCGGTCGGCGCGAAGGGGGCGCCCCACGACTTGCCGTAGGGGGTGTAGCCCGGCCGGAAGAGGTAGGTCGTGGTAGTCGGTACCGCAGGATCGGGCCCGCCGGAGGTGCCGGGGCCGATCTTGGCCCGGGCAATCCAATCGAGATTTGCCGCCTGCCAGTCGGGGTGGCCCGCCTCAACGCCCTCCAGCGCCAGGAAGCCCTTCGTTTCCGGTGTGCCGGCGCAGCCATCCTGCCAGAGGTAGTACTTGGTCGGATCCAGCGGATCAGCCACGACCTGGAGCCCGACCTTGGTCGTGTCGTCACCGGGCACTGTGCCCTCGATGAAGTTCTCGCGCACGGTCTGGGTCGTGTACTGGGTCGGCTTGCCGCCGCTCCAGGCATCGACGTCGGCCTGAACGATGCCCTGCGGCTGAGCAAAGTCCGCGACGGCGTAGTCCGCGGTGGCCTCGCGCATGAAGCCGCGCCACATGGGCGCGGCGACGTCCGTGGAAACGACCGGGTTCTGCGGCGTGAGGACGGGCGAGCCGTCGCTGTTGCCGCCCCACGTGCCCACGACGAGCGCGTACTCGCCGGCCGCGCGATCAGCGTCTGACGGTGGCGCGGTGTAGCCAAAGGCGACGAGGTCGTTGGCGTCGTTGTTGGTGCCCGTTTTGAGTGTCGCTGGCCGATGGTTGCCGCTTGCGTCCTGCAGTTCGAACGCGCCCCAGATGGGGTTCTGGCTGGGCTTGGTGTTGGACGCGAGGATGTCGGTCATGACGTACGCCGCCTGGGGCGAGATGACGGTCTCACCGGCGGGCGGCGTGTACGGCGGCACGAGGTCCTTGCCGGATGAGTCGGTGATACGCAGAACGTGCGTGTAGCCGATGTGCGTGCCCTGATTGGCGAGTGTGGCGTAAGACTCGGCGACGTCGGCGATGTGCGTGACCTCGGTGCCCAGGGTCATGCTCAGGCCGGCCTTGGGAGTTGAATCCTGGAAGGTCATGCCGAACTTCTGGGCCATGTCGAAGACGTGGTCGATGCCGTTGACCTGGAGCGCCTTGACCGCGGGGATGTTGAGCGACCACTGCAGCGCGCTCCGCATTCGCAGTGGGCCGCGCTCGAGCAGGTCGTAGTCCTTGGGCATGTAGTTGTTGGTGCCCGCGAAGTTGGTCGTCACGTCCATGAACATCGTCGCCGCGGTCATCGTCCCGTCGTTGATCCCGGTGACGTAGTTGAACGGCTTGAACGCGCTGCCCGGCTGGCGCCAGCCGTTGGCAAGCACGTCGAATTGGGGTTGGAACTGCGGTGTGGTCTTGTCGCTGCGGTAGTAGCCGGCGCTGCCGACGTACGCCAGCACCTCCCCGGTCTGGTAGTCGAGCGCGATCATCGCGCCGTTGTTCACCTGGAGCTTCTCGAGCTTCTTCATCCACGGCTCGAAGGGCACGCCGATCTGCGCGGCGTATGCCTCAGGGTCCGTCTCGTGCGGCAGGAACACCCCCGCGGTGACCCACTTCTCGGCGATCTGCTGCAGGTTGTAGTCGAGTGAAGAGGTGATGCGCAGGCCGCCCTGCTCGAGCTGCGGGCAGGTGTCCGTACCCGGCCCGCACAGCTTCACAGCAAGCTCGTCGCGCAGCGCCCAGATGAAGTGCGGCGCCAGCCACTGCTGACCCGGCCGCGCCGTCTGGGGCGCGAGGATGATCGGCTCGCGCGTTGCGGCGAGGAGCTGGTCGGGCGTGTACTGGCCCTGGGTGAGCACCATGCGGCTGGGGTCCGCGGCCATCGTCCGCAGGATCTCGTTGCGCCGGTAGACGATGGCGATGCTCTCGTTGAGCGGCACGTACAGCGTCCCGTCATCGGCGACCTCGGCGTTGCGCACCAGGTCGTAGGTCGAGGGCGACTTGGGCAGTGCTGCGAGCAGCGCCACCTGGCCCAGCGTCAGCTGGCTGAGCGAGTCGACGCCGAAGTAGCCCTTCGCCGCGGCGAGGACACCGTACGAGCCGTTGCCGTAGTAGTTCTGGTTGAGATAGGCCTCGATGATGCGCTGCTTGCCGGCCTGGCCGGGGTAGGCCTCTGTGACGCGGACCGACTGAATGATCTCCTTGATCTTGCGCTCGATCACGCGGCCCGGATCACGCACGAGATCTGGGTCAAGCAGCCGCTGGCGGACGAGCTGCTGGGTGATCGTCGACGCTCCCCGCTCGCGGCCGCGAATGGTGTCGAGCATGGCGCTGATGATCCCGACCGGATCGACGCCGCTATTGGTCCAGAACGACTTGTCCTCTGTGGATGTCGTGGCGTCGATCAGGATTGGCGGCACCTGGTCGAACGTGACCGGCTCGCGGTTCTCCGCCGTGCCGAACGTGGCCAGTTGGACCTTGTCGGTCCGGTCGAAGACGACCGAATCGGAGCCGAAGGTGATCTTCTCGAGGTCGCTCGTGGGCGGCAGGCCCTGGCTGTAGATGGCGAAAAGGCCGACCGTCACGATCAGCCCGATCAGGCCGACGAGCGCGAATCCGCCAAAGATGATCATGGAGATGGCGACGGCGAGGCGGCTGTTCGATCGCTTGCCGCGCCCGGCTCCGCGATCGTCGTGGCGCGTCGCTCCGCGTGGCCCGCGACTCTGCATCTGCTTCCAGACTCTAGCATTAGGTCATGGATTCAGGCCTTGCGGATACATCTCCGCTGCTGCGTGAGCTGTCGTGGCGCGGGCTGATCGCGGAGCGCTCGACGGGCGTGGAAGCCCGCCTCGCGCGTGGCCCGATCAGC
>DAIERN010000097.1 GCA_027346765.1 Chloroflexota bacterium
TCGGGCTCATCTCCGCTTCCAGCCCTGCACGCGGCGCTTTCTCCGAGCCGGGACAGATGGAGCTCTTCGTCGATATCACCAACCAGGCAGCGGTCGCCATCGAGAATGCCAAGATGTACAAACGGCTCGAGGAGACTTTCTGGAGCACGATCCGCTCGCTGGCCGAAGCCATCGACGCCAAGGACTCCTACACGCGAGGCCATTCCGACCGCGTCGCCGATTACGCCGAGGCGCTCGCCCGCAAGCTCGATCTCGGCGAGGACATGCTGAGCGCGGTTCGCTGCGCGGGTTACCTGCATGACACCGGCAAGATCGGCATCCCCGACGCGATCCTGCTCAAGACCGGCGCGCTCGACAAGGAAGAGCGCATGGTCATGAACGCGCACCCTGTGAAGGGCGAGGAGATCCTGCGCCCGGTCGAGAAGCTCGCACCGGAGCTGCCGATCATTCGCCATCACCATGAATGGTTCAACGGCTCTGGCTACCCCGACCGCCTGGTCGGAGCTGAGATCCCGCGCCTGGCCCGAATCATGCACGTAGCGGACTCGTACGAAGCCATGACCGCCGCCCGCCCCTACCGCCTGAGCCCGCTCAGCCAGGAACAGGCGCTCGATGAGCTGCACAAGTTCAGCGGCATCCAGTTCGACCCTGAGGTCGTCGCGGCGTTCGACCGACTCATCACGCAGAAGCCTGCCTGGCTCCAGCCGAACATCCCTCAGCACCTGGTCGAGCGCTACATCCCCAAGCTGGGCGAGACCGGAGCCACGCCGGCCCCGGCCTAACACTGGCCGCACGAGCGGCTAGGGTTTCGCGGTGATCGTCATCGGCCTTGCAGGCGGGCTGATCCTGGGATTGCTCGCCGGCGGCAAAGTCGGCCGTCTCATTGACGTTCGCCTGCGCTGGGCACTGCTCATCGTGCTCGCGCTGGCGCTTCGAATCGGCACCCAGACTGCCATCGCCGACGGCGTCGCGCTGGCGGACCAACTGCGCCTACCGCTGTATGCGGCCGCCTTCGGGATCCTGGCCGTCGCCCTGTGGTTGAACCGCAAACTGCCGGGGCTGCTCGCCGTGTTCGTGGGCGTGGTCGCGAACGGAGTGGCGATCGTGGTCAACGGCGGCTGGATGCCGGTCTGGGGCCCGTCACTCGATGCCGCAGGCATGAGCGCAGGCGAGCTCAACGTTGCTTTCCACCGCCTGCTGCCGAGCACCTTTGGCACCGACTTCTTCCTCCACGCCGGCCCCATTGGCGACATCATCCCCATCCCGCTGCCCTACCTGACCAACGTCTCGAGCATTGGTGACGCGTTCATCGCGTCAGGCCTCGCGTGGTTCGTCTTCGCGACCCTGCTGCGCGGCAAGGAGGATCCGCAGGGCGGCGTGACCTTGGGCCCGGGCCGCAAGACGATCGCCGACACTGGGTTGGGCCTCGAACGGCCGATCCTGCTGGGCGGCGGCATGGGCCCCGGCCTGTCCGAGCCGCTGCCACTGGGAGCGCGGATCCGCGGCCACCCGTACGTCCGCCTCGCCCTGGACGCGCGCTTTGCCGCCTATTGGCTCGCCCAGACGATCAGCCTCTTCGGCGACCGGCTGCACCAGGTCGCGCTGGGCGTACTGGTGTTCGCGGTCACGAACTCGGCCCTCGCCACCGGGTTCGTCTTCCTCGCGGCGACGCTGCCCAACATCCTGCTGGGGCCCATCGCCGGCACGTTCGTCGATCGCTGGGAGCACAAGCGGGTGATGATCGCGTCCGATCTGATCCGGGCGGTACTGGTCATCGCGATCCCGTTCGCCGCCCAGATCGACGTGATCTACGTCTACCCGCTCGTTTTTGCGATCACCGCGGTGAGTCTCTTCTTCCGACCGGCCAAGGTCGCGCTGTTGCCGCGCATCGTGGCCGAGGATGACGTGATGGCGGCCAACTCGGCCACCTGGACGGCCGACACCCTGGCCGACATCATCGGCTTCCCCCTGGCCGGCCTGTTCGTCGCGTTCCTGGGTACGGCGGCGGACTCGCTGGGCCTGGCGTTCTTCGCCGACTCGGCGACCTACGTCCTATCGGCGTTGCTGCTGGCCGGGATCTCCGTCGCGCCGCTGGTCCGCGACCAGGCGCCGCGCGCCGGCAATGCGCTGCGCACCTTCCTCGATGAGCTCGTCGCGGGCTGGCGTTTCCTGCGCGGCAAGGCGGCGCTCATGCAGAACACGCTCATCAGCACGCTGGCCCAGTTCACGGTGGGCGTGACGCTCGCCCTGACCGTCGTCTACGCGTCGCGGACGCTCGACGGCACGATCATTCCGTACCCCCAGAACTACGCCGCGATCGAAACCGCGATCGGCGTCGGCAACCTGGTCGGCGGGCTCGCCGTGGGCTTCATCGGAGCGCGCCTGAAGAAGGGCTGGCTGGTGGTCGGTGGGTTCATGGTCATGGGCCTGGCGGTGGTCGTGCTGGGCCTGACCAACAACGTGCTGCTCGCGTTGGCCGCGGCGACGGTCATCGGCGTCGCCAATCTCGTCTACATCATCCCCACCCAGACGATCTTCATGGAGATCACGCCGATCGAGCTGATGGGTCGCGTCGTCGCGTTCCGGAGCACGCTCGTGTTCGGTGGCATGACCCTCGCGATGGGCCTCGCCGGCGTCCTCGCTGAGAGCGTGCCCGTGGGCCTGGTGATTGCCGGCTTCGGCGTGCTGACTTTCGCGGGCGGTCTGATCGGGGCCTTCCTGCCGGCGGTGCGCGACCCGCACGACTGAACCGCCGATAATCGCGCCAGCCAGATGGATACCGGTCTCACGCTGATCGTTGCCGCCATGCTGTTCGCAGTCGCACTCGTCGCGCTGCGGCTGGGCCGCGGCGTGAGCACGCGCCTGGGAAGGTTGGGCGAGCAGCTGCGCGTCGCCGATGCCCGAATAGCGAACGCGACGCTTGCGCTGGCGGCGAAGATGGACGCGCAGCGCGCCGATCTGGCTACCGTCAGCACGGCAACCGAACGGGCGCTATGGTCACTTGCACGCTTTGACGAGCGCGTGGATGCCGCCCGTGCAGGGCTCGCGACGCGCCACGCCGCGATCGAGAGGGACCGGGCGCGACTCACTGCCGCTCGCTCGGCGATCATTCGAGCGAAGAAAGCGGCGCGAATGGTGATGAAAGTGCTTGAACTGAGGAGGGCATTCCTGGGATGACCGACGAGCGAACGCCCGAAACAGAGCTCGAGCTCGACGGCGAGGACCAGGATTCAGGCCAGGACGGGGACCAGCTCGAGGAAGAGGAGCTCGACGACGAGCAGGAGAAGCAGGACGAGGTGCCTGCGCCTCGCCCGAGCGCGGCGCTCCCCCAGGTCCGCGGTAGGACTCCGACCGCGCCAGTTGCCTCGCGGACAGGCGCGGCCCGCTCGGATGAAGAGCTGCCGTACATCGACGACCGCGCGTCCAAGATCTGGGTCTGGGCGATCGTCGCGGTGTTCGCGCTGATCCTGGCCTACGGCCTGCTTTTCGGTAAGTCGGGCGCGCTGACGCCGCCCACGCCTTCGCCCACGCCAAGCCCGGTACCCACGGCTACCGCGAGCGCATCACCTGCGCCTTCGGCGAGCCTGACCGCCGCGCCCAGCGTCACCATCACGCCTATCCCCAGCGTCACGGCGACGCCGGTGCCCACCGTTGTCTTGACTGCCTCACCCGCTCCGAGCCCCAGTTAGACCCCCCACCATGCGCCGCTGGCTGGGCCGAAAGGCAGCGGAGCCCAGGGACTGGGCGAGCGTCCAGCTCGAGGCGCGCGGCATCAATGATCCGCTCGTCCTGGCAGCGATGCGCACCGTGCCGCGCGACAAGTTCGTGCCGCCGGAACTCGCGCGCCAGGCATATGACGACGGCGCGCTGCCCATTGGCCACGGCCAGACGATCTCGCAGCCATACATCGTCGCCCGCATGACCCAGGCGCTGGGCCTGACGAGCTGGCCGCAGAACCACGACGGGGCGAGGCCCAAGGTGCTCGACGTTGGCACTGGCTCGGGCTACCAGGCGGCCATCCTCGCGGCTCTGGGAGCGGAGGTCGTGGGCGTCGAGCTGGAAGCGGAGCTGGCGGAAATCGCACGGCTCCGACTGATTGGCCTGGGCTACGACGTCAAGGTCGTCGCCGGCGACGGCAGCAAGGGCGTGCCTGAGGAGGCGCCGTTTGCCGCGATCGTGGTTGCGGCAGCGGCTCCGGCCGTGCCGATTCCCCTGGTTGAACAGCTGCTCCCTGACGGCGCGCTCGTGCTGCCAATCGGGAGCCGCAGCGAGCAGGTCTTGACCCTCGTCCGGCCCGCGCCGGACGGCTTTGTCAGCACGCCGCTCGAACCGGCGGTGTTCGTGCCGCTGCTGGGCGAGCATGGCTTCGGCAGCCGCTGATATGCTCGGTCGCCAGTGACCCACGTCTTCGTTTCGCCTCACCCCGACGACATCGCGCTGTCATGCGGCGGTTTGGTCGCGAGCCTGCGCGAGCTGGGCCAGAGCGTGACCATTCTGACCGTCTACTCGGGCGATTCTGCGGAGTCGGACGGGGCCGACCACCAGCGCCGGGCACTGGGCTTTGGCACGAAGGCCAACCACCCACTCACGGAGGCCTTCCGGCGGACGAACATCGGGGCCGACTACCCGGTCTCCGCCGACCCGGCCCGCAATCCGCCGTGGATGGCCGATCCGGACCGACTCGAGATCACCCAGCAGCGCGCCAACACTTCCGCGCGCCAGTTCTGGCAGCGCGCGGCGTGGACGCGCTCGGCCAACATCACCAACGTCGAGACGGACGCGCGGCCCATCGCTGATTCGATCGGCGGCCAAGGTTCGCTGGCGCGTATCGACTACAAGGCGGCGGATGCGGCCGCGATGCGGCGCATCGAGGACGAGCGCTACGCGTACTTCGCCGAGGCGAGCGTCATCTTCCTGGATCTGCCCGACGCGGCCTCACGCGGCTATGAGGGCGACGGCGAGCTCCTGGGGGCGCCGCGCAACGACGACCCGGCGCCGTTCGACCTGCTTCGGTCGGAGATTGTGCGCTTGGAGCCGCAGATGGTCTATTTCCCGCTCGCCATTGGTGGCCACGTGGACCATCGGCTGTGTCGCGAGGTGGGTCTTGCGCTGCTCGGCGAGGGCCGCCGTTGGGTCATGCCCGGCCCCGGCTTCGTGGGCAGCGTCTCGTTCTACGAGGACTTCCCGTATGCCTGGTGGGGCGACGCTGACAGCGCCCGGGCAGATGCGGCGGCGCTCGACCTGCCGGCCGGGGTCAACGTCGAGGCGCAGTACAGCGACATCTCTGACGTCCTTGCCCGCAAGGCCGCCGGCATCCGCGTTTACGCGAGCCAGCTGCCGCGACTATTCGAGAGCGACCAGTCGATGCTCGACGACCTGGCCGGGTTCCATGCGCGGGTCGCGCTGGCCGGCGGCGTGAACGGCTACGCCGAACGCTACTGGGCGACCGTCAAGCCTTAAGTTCCTGGGCGCCGCGGACTATGCGGCGGTGAGAGTCGTCCCGCTGCGCCGGGCGACGACTTCTGCGCCTTCCTCGTAGATGCGCGTCACGGCATTGACCATCGAATCGATCGAGAAGTTGGCGACGACGTAATCGTGCCCGGCGCGGGCGAGCGTGTCGGCCAGCGGGTGATCAGTCAGTAGCAGCGCGATCGCGCCACCGAGCGCGACCGGATCATGCGGCGGCACCAGCAGCCCGGTCTTGCCGGGGGCGATCATCTAGCGCACCGGCGCGGTGTCAGAGGCGACGATGGTCGCCCCCATCGCCATCGCCTCGAGCAGCGACCAGGACAGCACGAAGGGCACCGTCAGGTAGATGTGG
>DAIERN010000098.1 GCA_027346765.1 Chloroflexota bacterium
CGATCTCTGCCTCTCCTGACGGCGGCCTGTTGTTTCTGCCTCACCAGCCTCTCTCGGTGAAGCCCGAGGAGTGTTACACAGTTGAAACTGTTTGCCAACCCCCGGAATGCCCTAGAAGGGCCTGAACACCATCAGCCACAGGATGAGCAGCACGCCGCCGACGCCGATCGCGGTAAGCAGCTCAGGCCTGCCCGATGCGATCGCCGCGTCGAGCGCGGCCTGATCCACCTGGTATGCGGGGTCCACGGCGCCGGTCTTGACGTCGACCCCCGCGGCGACCCGGACGCGGTTCAGATAGAGCCGGCCCCACGGCGTCATGACGATGATGATGGCGAGGGCCAGGCCGAGTGACAACCAGATCCAGTAAGTCCCGGTCGTCCACCAGCCGGCGCCGCCGTTACCGGTGAAGCCCGCGACGATCCCGGCGACGAGCCACATGAGGCCGCCGATGCTCATGACCGTCATGCTCCGGCGCGACAGATCGACCAGCGTCCGGACGGCGGCTGGCTCGCGCTCCGCCCGGAGGCGCAACGCGACCGCGGCTGATACCCCGTGGCCAAGCAGGAAGATCAGCACGCCGGCGACATGGATGAACACGATCCAGGTGTGCAAGCTAGTCACGCCTAAACCTCGCAGCTCTCGGTGTTGCCCGACCCCTCTTGGGCGGGATCTTAGCCGCGGGCGTGCCGCGCGGCGACCGGATTTTTCGGCGCCCCCGGGCTTCCGGGGCGTTCCCCGGACGGGCGTTACTCCGTGATGTAGGGCAGGTAGTCGGGCCGCCACATGGCCTGATCGACCGCGTCGGGGATCTGGTCATCACGCAGCTGGCGGCCGTAGCCGGAGTCCCGGAAATGAACGACCAGCGCCTCAGCGATGGATCGCGCCACCGACCGGAGCGTGCTCACCGGCGGGTAGATCATGCCGTTGGCGAGCGGCTCGTCGCCGACGAGGCCGGCCAGCGTGCGGGCCGCGACCAGGAAGGCCTCGTCGGTCACCTCGCGCGCCTGAGCGACGATCGCGCCCAGCCCAACGCCGGGGAAGATGAACACGTTGTTCGCCTGACCAATGGTGCGCCGCCGGCCGCCCCACTCCACGTCACGGCTGGGGCTGCCCGTGCCGACGATCGCCCGACCGTCAGTCCACTCGATCACGTCCTCGGCGCGCGCCTCGGCGTTCACGTCCGGATTGGACAGCGGCAGGACGATGGGCCGCTCGTGATGCGCGGCCATTTCGCGGATCAGCGCCTCGCTGAAGGCGCCGCGGGAACCGGTCGTGCCGATCAGGATGCTGGGCTCGTGGACTCGTGCGACCGCGACGGGATCGTCCAGCTCGGCCGCCGTTAGGCCCGCCGCGAGGAAGCGCCCCGGGTCAGTGGCGTGAGGCTGCTGATCGTCGGCCACGTCGTCGCGACCGGTGTGCACCAGGCCGCGGCTGTTGAACATCACCATCGCCTGGCGCGCCTCGTCGGCGGTCGCTCCCTCTGAGATGAGCTGGCGCGTGACGCTGCGGGCAATGCCGATGCCGGCCGCGCCCGCGCCGATGAACATGAATCGCTCGCCGCGCAGATGCCCGCGTTGCTCGCCTGGTGCTCGCCGGGCCGCCAACAGGCCGCCCAGCACCACCGCGCCTGTGCCCTGGATGTCGTCGTTGAAGCACGGCAGGCGGTGGCGGTAACGATCGAGGATGCGCAGCGCGTTGTGCTGTTTGAAGTCTTCCCACTGCAACAGCGCCGCCGGGAAGACCGACTTGACCGCCCCGACGAAGGCCTCGAGAAACTCGTCGTACTCGCGACCGCGCAGCCGCGGCGCGCGGTAGCCCAGGTAGAGCGGGTCGTCGCGCAGCTCGGCGCGGTCCGTGCCCACGTCGAGCGAGACCGGCAGCGTCCACGCCGGGTAGATGCCGGCAGCGGCGGTATAGAGCGCGAGCTTGCCGATGGGGATCGGCATGCCGCCGGCGCCCTGGTCGCCCAGGCCCAGGATGCGCTCGTTGTCCGTGACCACGAGCAGGCGCACGTCGCCGTCAGCGGCGTCGCGCAGGACGCGCTCCATGCGATCCACGTCGTCCGGGGTCAGCCAGACGCCGCGCGGCCTGCGCATGATGTGGCTGAACTGCTGACACGCGCGGCCCACGGTGGGCGTGTAGACGACCGGCACGAACTCTTCGAGGTTCTGCGTCAGCAGGCGGTAGAACAGTGTCTCGTTGCGGTCCTGCAGCGCGGCCAGGCCGATGTACTGCTCCAGCTCGTCGGCCTTGCGCCGGACATGCTCGAGCTCCAGGTCAACCTGCTCGTCGATCGACGTGATGCGCGGTGGCAGCAGGCCGCGCAGGCCCAGCGCGTCGCGCTCGGCGTCGTTGAACGCGGTGTCCTTATTGAGCAGGCGATGGCCGATCAGGGCGCGTCCGCGATGGCGGACGATCGTCTCGCCGCGCGGCGCCACAAGCTCGGTCGGGGACTCGAGCGAGGCAAGAAAGGTGTCGATCATGATTCGACTGTCGGCCGCGCATTAGGGCGCGGCTAGGGCCGTTTGGCACCGCGCCGGGCGTCGAACGGCCGTCATTGCGCCGATGAACATCAAGAAGGCGCGGCGCAGGCTTGCGTCGCGGCCTGGCTTAAGCAACTTCGATCGCTTTCTCCCATTTGGACGCTGCAGCGTTCCGGAAACCCGAGAGGCGGCAGGTAAAGTCGCGATTCAGGCGGTAATTGCCACCAACGGGATGCCGCGGCGCCCCGTTGGGAGGTTTCCGGTCGATTTCGCCTGACGCTCGAACGCGCCAGCAATCAATTGGCTGGAAACGGGCAGCTAGACGACCCGTAACAGCGGGTAGCACGTCAGGGAACGAGCGACCGGACGCCGCGCGACGACGGCGGGAACCTCGCGCCGCCCTCGGTCACGATGTCGTGGCAGAGCAGGCAGGTTCGGTCGGATCTTAGCGCGTGGTCGATCGGCAGCCCGCCGCTCGCTCTGGTGGCAGGCTCGACAGCCCAATGCGAGGTCGGTCGAGTGCGGCAACTGCGGCGGCGGCAGCGTTCTTGGCCTGTGGCAGAGCACTCAATCGGTTTCGCTGCTGGTGGCCATGCTCGAGGGCAGATCCACCACCGACCCGTGGCAATCCAGGCACTTCTGGTCGTGCAGCGCCGCATGCAGCTCGCCCATCGGTGGGCTGGCCGGTTGGAGGAACGCCTGACTGTCGCCGCCACGGGCAAGGTCGCGCAACCAGATCAACGATCTGCGGCGCATAGGACAGCGGCAGGGCGAGAACGCCCGTCATTGCCGTGCTGAACTTCAGGAATGCGCGGCGCGAGACGCCACGCCGCCGCAGCGCCTCGCACGGGCGCTCAACCGGGTAGGGAAGCGTCAGCCGCTCGTTCGCGGGTGGAGGGCCAGACTTCCCTTCCCGACCCGTCAGACGGTCGTTAGCGGCGACGCGGCTCCATTACGACTTGGCCGTCGACCTTGATGCGCGTCCGCTCCATGTCGTAGCCGCCCCGGATGGCATTGAGCGACCGTTCGACGTTGGTGCGGACCATGTGGCTGGAGTGGGCGCGCCAGACGCGGCCCTGCGTGTCGAGCTCCTCGACTAGAACTGTGGCGTTGATGTCCATGCGCGATTTGTCGCTGCTCGACGGCCGCCTGCGACAGTGCCGTTGGTCACGAGGCGCGGAGCGGTGCCGTCCGTCCGATCTGCTACGGTGGGTAGGTCCCCACAGCCGTGGTGACCCTCCGCGTGATCGACCCAATCCTGAACGGGCCGTGCGCCTGTCGTTCGGTTCGGGACTCCGCTCCACGAGAGGACCTGACCCATGGCCAAGACCGCATTCGTCTCCACCTACCCGCCGCAGCGCTGCGGGATCGCGACATTCACCTCTGACCTGGCGCTGGCCGTCGGTGATCGGGAGATCATTGCCCTCCAGCCGGCCGAGAAGCCCGGCTTCTATCCGGTCGAGGTCAGCCGGCGAATCGCGCGCGACGTGCCCGCGGACTATCTGAGCGCGGCACGCTGGATCGACGCGCGGCCGTTCGATGTCGTGTCCCTGCAGCATGAATACGGCATCTGGGGCGGCCCTGACGGCGCGTATGTGCTCGATTTCGTAGAGGCTCTGCGCACCCCGGTCGTGGCCACGCTGCACACCGTCCTGCAGAACCCGACGCCGTCCCAGCGGCGCATCCTGAGCGAGCTGGTTCATCTGGCCGCGGAGACGGTGGTCATGTCCACCGCCGCAGCATCGCTGCTGACCCGCTCGTACGGCATCGACCCGACGCGCCTCGAGATCGTGCCGCATGGCGTCCCGCAGATCCGTCTTGCCGCGCCTGACTCGGTCAAGCCGCAGCTGGGCCTGGCCGGCCACACGGTCATCCTGAGCTTCGGCCTGCTGGGCCCGGGCAAGGGCTACGAGTCGGCCATCGCCGCGATGCCCGCGGTGGTTCAAGCCGATCCGACGGCGCTGTACGTGATCGTGGGCGCCACGCATCCGGATCTCGTGCGCCGCGAAGGCGAGGCCTACCGCAACCAGCTGACCCGGCTGGCAGCATCGCTTGGCGTCGCTGACCGCGTTCGTTTCGTGGGTCGTTACGTCGCCGCGTCCGAGCTCGCCCTGTGGCTGACGGCGGCGGACATCTTCGTGACGCCGTACCCGAATCTCGAGCAGATCGTCTCCGGCACGTTGTCGTACGCGATGGGCGCCGGCAAAGCGATCGTCTCGACGCCCTACGCGTACGCCAGTGAGCGACTTGACGAGGGACGCGGCCGGTTGGTCGCGGCCGGCTCATCGGCCGCCCTCGCCGAAGGGCTGATCGAGCTTGCCCTGAACGCCAGACTGCGGGCCGACTACGGCGCGCGTGCGTACGCGCACAGCAAGGGCATGCACTGGCCGGAGATTGGCGCGGCTTATCGGCGGATCTTCAGCCGCATCGCGGGCGTGACGGACACGGCCGCCGCGGCGGACATGGTGGCGCTGACGGGAGCGGCAGGCGTCACGCCTCGCCGCGAAAGCGTCGCCGTGGCCGCCGACAGCGTGGTCGTCGCCGGTGCCTGACCGGCCGCTATTTCCGGCGCGCCGCAGCCACCTGGACCGGCTGACCGGCCCACTGGGCATCTGGCAGCACGCGCGCGGCGCTCAGCCCGACACCGCATTTGGCACGTGCACTGATGACGTTGCCCGGGCGCTGATGGTTGATCTTCTGCAGCGGCGAACGCTCGGCTGGGAGGCCGTGAGCGTGACTGCCCGCCGCTCGCTCGATTTCCTGGCCGCGGCGTTCGACCCGGCGACAGGTTCATTCCGGAACTTCCGTGACGCGGCCGGCCAATGGCTGGGCGAGGAGCCCTCACAGGACAGCCAGGGCCGCGCGCTGCTGGCGCTGGGCACGGCTGCCAGGGACGCGCCTGAGGTCGCGCTCCGGGCGGACGCACAGTCACTATTCGCGGCCGCGCTCCCTGGAGCAGCGCGGCTGACTTCGCCGCGCGCCATGGCGTCCGCAGTGCTGGGCCTTGACGCGGCACTCGCCGCGGGCATGACTGGCGAGATACAAAGTACGTTCAAGCTCCTGGCTGGACGTGTGCGTGGCGCGTTCTCAGCGATCGACCTCGACGGCGAGTGGCCCTGGCCGGAGGAGGCGCTGACCTACGAGAACGGGCTGCCCGCGCAGGCGCTGATCATGGCCGGCTCGCGGCTCGGCGATGCCGACGCGGCACGCACGGGGTTGCGGGTGCTCGACTGGCTGCTGGCTGTCCAGACGCTGCCCGACGGGCGCCTCTCGCCGGTGGGGTGCCACGGCTGGTGGCCGCGTGGCGGCGCGCGCGCCCGCTTCGACCAGCAG
>DAIERN010000099.1 GCA_027346765.1 Chloroflexota bacterium
GCTCGGCCTGGTGGAGGTCGACGCGCAGGATGTACATGTTGTTGTCGGGGTCGGCCTTGAGGACCTCGAGATCCTGGATGGTGATCTTGGTCGACTTGCCGGGAACGAGGCCATCGGTAGTGGCCGTGTCGACGGTCTGATAGTTGCCCTCGGGGTCGACCGCGAGGATGCTTATGTCGACGCTCACGAACAGGTCGACGTGCTGTCCGTCCTGGATCTGGCCGTCGACGGCACGCTCGGGCGGCACGTTTACCGCGACTGCCCGCCAGAACTGGGAATCAGGCGCAACCGTCTCGTCCGGTCCAAGAATCGAGAACTCGGAATCGGCGGTCGCGGTAGCGAACAGGGAAGGGGTCATCTGCTGGTCGGCGTAGATGGGCACTGAGGTGACGCGGCCCACCACGTCACCCGGATCGCGATAGGTCTGGCCCAGGATCTCGTCGATGGGGACATCGCGCGTCGTGACGTCGTCGGCGGTCAGGGTGGTGCGCGCCGGAAGATCGTGCGCGGCCACCAGGACGCTTTCCTTGATGACCTGCGGTGCCTGGTTGCCGTTCGAGGCGAGGCGGAATGCGCCGTAACCAGCGCCGATCGCGAGGGCGGCCCCAAGGCCGATGAGCAGTAATCGACGACGTCGACCGGTGTCCTTGAACTCCATCTCCATGCACCGGACCGTACGGATTGGCGCGCCACGTCACCACGACCCGGTCGCCGTACTCATGGGGTACGAAGTGGCTAGAACATCGGCATCGCCCATTAGAACATGTGAGCGAAAGTGAGATAATCAGCCGCTGATGCCCGACTTCCGACTCGAAGCTCCATTCCAGCCCACCGGCGACCAGCCGCAGGCGATCGAAGCCCTGGTGAAGGGGCTCGACAAGGGCCTCAAGAGCCAGGTTCTGCTGGGCGTCACCGGCAGCGGCAAGAGCTACACCATGGCGTCGGTCATCGAGCGCGCCAAGCGGCCCACGCTGATCCTCGCCCACAACAAGACGCTCGCCGCGCAGCTCTACAGCGAGATGCGCGAGTTCTTTCCCGACAACGCGGTCGAGTACTTTGTCTCGTACTTCGACTACTACCAGCCGGAGGCGTACCTGCCGCGGTCGGACACGTACATCGAGAAGGACTCGAGCCGGAACGACGAGATCGACAAGCTCCGCCACGCGGCGACGCGGGCGCTCTTCGAGCGGCGCGACACGATCATCGTCGCGAGTGTCTCGTGCATCTACGGCCTGGGCGCGCCGGTCGACTACGGCGCCACGGTCACACGCCTCCGGGTTGGCGGCAAGTACCGCCGCGACGGGGTGCTGCGCCAGCTGGTGGATCTCCAGTACCAGCGCAACGACGCCGCACTGTCGCGCGCCCGCTTCAGGGTGCGCGGCGACACGCTCGAACTCCAGCCGGCCTACGACGACTTCATCGTGCGCGTCCAGTTCTTTGGCGACGAGGTGGAGAAGATCACCGAGGTCGACCCGCTGACCGGTGAGCTGCTCGCCGAGCGCAGGGAGCTGAACGTGTACCCGGCGAGTCACTACGTGACGCCGGCTGACAAGCTCAAGGCGGCGATCGTCGACATCGAGAAGGAGATGGAGCAGCGCGTCGAAGAGCTGAAAGGCAAGGGCATGGAGCTGGAGGCCGAGCGACTCCGCCAGCGCACGACCTTCGATCTCGAGATGATGCGCGAGCTGGGCTTCTGCTCGGGCATCGAGAACTATTCGCGCCACCTGGCGCGGCGCGAGGCCGGCTCCCGGCCGTGGACGCTGCTCGACTACTTCCCACCGGACTGGCTGCTCGTGGTCGATGAGTCGCACATGACCATCCCCCAGGTCGTTGGCATGTACAAGAACGACCGCACGCGGAAGGAGATCCTGGTCGACTTCGGCTTCCGCCTTCCGTCAGCCCTCGATAACCGCCCGCTCACCTTCGAGGAGTTCGAAGGCCACCTTAACCAGGTTGTCTTCATGAGTGCGACGCCCGGTGCGTACGAGCTCCAGCGCCAGGAACAGATCGTCGAGCAGCTGGTCCGGCCGACCGGCATCGTCGACCCGCAGATCACGGTCCACCCCACGGAGAACCAGATCGACGACCTGATCGACCGGATCCGCGACCGGGTCGAGCGCGGCGAGCGGGCGCTGGTCACGACGCTGACCAAGAAGATGGCCGAGGACCTGGCCGACTACCTGCACGAGATGGGCGTGAAGGTCGCCTATCTGCACTCGGAGGTCGACACCCTCGAGCGGGTACAGATCCTGCGCGACCTCCGACTGGGCGTTTATGACGTTGTCGTGGGCATCAACCTACTGCGGGAGGGAATCGACCTGCCTGAGGTGACGCTTGTGGCGATCCTCGACGCTGACAAGGAGGGCTTCCTGCGGTCGGCCTGGGCGCTCATCCAGGTGACCGGCCGCGCGGCGCGCAACGTGGCCGGCGAGGTGGTGATGTATGCCGACCGCCTGACCGAGTCGATGCAGGTCGCGATCGACGAGACGGCGCGCCGCCGGGAGAAGCAGACGGCCTACAACACGGCGCACGGCATCGTGCCGCAGACCATCATCAAGGGCATCCGCGACATCAACGACCGGCTGCGCGCGGTCGCTGAGGCGAGCGGCGCCTATGCGGCGGGCGGCCGCGCGCGCGAGCTGTCAGATATGTCGCGCGAGGAGATCGGCAAGCTCGTCGGTCAGATGGAGGCGGAGATGCGCGCGGCCGCCAAGGAGCTCGACTTCGAGCGTGCGGCGGCGCTACGCGACGAGATCCAGGGCGTCCGGCTGCGCGTCCTGGAGGAGGATGCGTCCGTGGTCGTGGCCAAGGCCGCCGAGCGCGCGGCCGCGGCGCCGGCAATTCCCAGGACGCCCACCGCCAAACCCACGGAACGTGCCGCGGCAATGAAGAGCGGCGCGCGCCGCGGCCGGCGGGCCATCAACGCCGGTGAGGTGCCGGGTCTGGAGGTGACGTCAGTCACGGTGTTGCCGGCTAACGAGGAGCCGGCCGCGTCGCTCAACGGTGAGCCGGGCACGGACGAGGGGACTGCGGCTGATTGGCTCCCGGGCATCCGCGACGAACACGAGGGTGATGACGCGGGCTGGATGGCGCGCTGGCTCGACCGTCAGACGTGGGATGTCCGGGTCACGCCCAATGTCATCAAGCGAACGGGCGAGCGGCCCTCACGCCGCCCGACAGGGGGCCGCCGCCGCTTCCGGTAGCAGGTCAGTGCGACTTCTTGGCGACCTTGTCGTCGTCGCTTACCTCGATGCCATGCTTGTGGGCGGCGGCGACGATCTTCTTGCGGGCGCTTTCCTTGGCCGACGCGCTCTCGAAATCGGTCTGGTTCCAACGTGCCATGGCGTTGCGTACGTGTGACTCGTCTTCGATGGGCAGATGGCCCTCGCCGTGCTTGTCGACGTAGGCGAAGTTGCCCTTCTTGATGTGCTTGCGGCTGTTCGCGGTCAGTTCGCTCATGCCCGCACAGTGCCTTCAGGAAGGTGGAGGAGGCGACATCGGCCGCTGCGGTGGAGGTGTAGGGGTCGTCGCAAATCGGCCGCAGCGCGGCAGTCGGCCATCGCAGGCCGCGCTGCTACAGTCAGTTCATGGACCGACCGCGAACGAAACAGGTGTGCACCATCGGCCCCGCCAGCGCCGACAAGATCGCCGACCTGGTAGCTGCCGGAATGGACGTCGCGCGGATCAACTTCTCACACGGCACACCCGATGACCACAAGGCCTACGTCCACGCCGTCCGCGCCGCTGCCCATAGTGCGCGGCGGAGCGTCGCGGTCATGGCCGACCTGCCCGGCCCCAAGCTCCGGCTGGGCGAGCTCGAAGGCGGCGCTGTGCGCCTTGCCTCGGGTTCGACGTTCATCCTGAGGGCCGGCGCTGAATCAGTGGGCGATGCCAGCGGCGCAGGCATCAGCGGAGTCGACCTGGCCACCAGGCTGCAGGTCGGCGACCGGGTGCTCATGTCGGACGGTGCGGTCGAGCTCAAGGTCACCCAGACGGCCGATGGCCAGATCACCACGGAGGTCGTGAACGGCGGTCTCGTTCGGTCGCGCTCGGGCGTCAACGTTCCCAGCGAGCGCTTTGGCGAAGGGGGCCTGACCGACGCCGATCGTGCTGCTGTCCCCCGCGCGCTCGAGCTGCGCGTCGACTTGCTGGCGCAGTCATTCGTCCGCTCGGCAGCCGACGTCGTTGCGCTGAAGCAGCTGCTCCCCGCTGACGGGCCGCGCGTGGTGGCCAAGATCGAGACCCGGGCAGCGGTCGACGATTTCGACGCGATCGCGGCGGCCGCGGACGGGATCATGGTGGCGCGCGGCGATCTCGGCGTGGACATCCCGTTCGAGAACGTGCCCATGATCCAGAAGGACCTTGTCCGCCGCGCGACCACTGCGGGTTGCTTCACGATCGTGGCAACGCAGATGCTCGAGAGCATGACCGCCGCCGCGCGCCCCACCCGGGCGGAGGCGAGCGATGTCGCCAATGCGGTTATCGACGGCGCGGATGCGGTGATGCTGTCGGCCGAAACGGCAATAGGCGAATACCCGGTCGAGGCGCTCCAGGCCCTGGAGCGAATCTGCCTGGCGACAGAAGTGGTGGGCGGCGAACTGATGGCCGGCGCCGGCGTTCCTTTCGGCCAGAGCCCGGCTGAAGAGGTGATCGCCGCGGCGAGCTATGTCGCGGCGCGCAACGGCGTGGGCCAGGTGTGGTGCTTCACCAGATCCGGCCGCACGGCGGAGCTGCTGTCGCTGCAGCGGCCGGGTGTCCCGGTCGTCGCCTTCACGCTCAGTCCAGTGGTGGCGCGCCGGCTCGCCGTCCGCCGTGGGGTCGTGCCCCTCGTCCTGCCGGCAGGCGCCAAGAACGTGCCGCTGAATGACCAGATGGAGGCCGCGTGGCGTTCACAGCGTGGCGCCAGCGCGGACAACGACAACGTGTTGCTGGTGACGACCTCGAGCCAGCCCGCCGGGATCAATCGGCTCGAGTTTCACCACCTTGGGGCCGCCGCGCGGGCCAGATGACGAACGCCGAGGTCGTGCGCCGCTATCTCGCGGCCCAGGTCGACCACGACTACGACACGCAGGGCGCCCTGCGCCACGCCGAATGGATGGCCGTCTGGCCGCAGTCAGGCGAGATCGTGCGCGGCGATGCCAACATGCGCGCCATTCTCGAGAACTATCGGGCGGCGCGCCCGATCTTGCCCCGGAAGGCAAGCTGGTTGGCTCGGAGGATCGCTGGGCGACGACACCGCTGGGCGGCGCGTACCAGGTGGCCGGCGAAGGCGAGAACTGGTGGGGAGAGTGGCAGATCACCTATCCCGACGGCAAGACCTGGTGGGTGATCGTCATGATCGAGCTGCGCGACGGCAAGATCTTCCGCGAGACCGCGTTCTGGGCCGAGCCCTTTGCGGCCGCGCCGTGGCGCGCAAGGTGGGTTGAGCCATCCGGCGAGGCAACCAGCGAGGGCAGGTCCGGCGACGGCCGAACGCTGCCGTAGCGCATACGGGGTACGCTGCCCCAGGACGCCCGCGAGCCGCTGCGCGCCGCGGACCAAACTGATCATCCGTTCTATAATGAGCACGTGCCGCTCGGGACACATATGACCCAGGAATCGCTCGTCGTCCGCGGCGCGCGCGAACACAACCTCAAGAACATCACCGTCGAGCTGCCGCGCGACCGCCTGGTGGTCATCACTGGTCTGTCGGGCAGCGGCAAGTCGAGCCTTGC
>DAIERN010000009.1 GCA_027346765.1 Chloroflexota bacterium
ACACTCGCGCCGACGATTCGAGCCAGTACGGCACCACCACCAACAGCCTGATCATGACCTATCTCTTCCGGGTGCCCCAGCTGCTCGATCTGCAGGCGCTGCTCAACGGTCAGCCGCTGCCCTCGCCGAGCATCGTCCCCGGCCCGTCGCCGACACCCGCCGGCTCGCCGGCCGCGCCGTCACCGGAACCGACGGCGACAGCTGGCCCGACGCTCTAGCGAGGCGTCCGGGGTGGCATGATCCGGTCGGCGGCGCTCCGGGGTCGCAAATGGTCGCAAGTTCGGGCTGACCGGGGCGTAGCGCTGGTCGAATTCACGCTCGTCATCCCCATCGTGCTCATCGCGCTGCTGGCGCTGATCGAGTTCGGGTTCGCCCTGAATGCGGTTCTCGCCGTCAACCGCGCCTCCCAAGAGGGAGCGTTGGTTGCCGGTCAAGCGGGCAACGACGCTGCCGCAGACTGCATCATCCTCGGGCGTATCGAGACCTTCCTCAACCCGCCGCTGGATAAGCGCGACGTGACCGAGGTTCGCCTCATCCGGACCAGCACCAGCGGTTCGGGTTCGCTCGCAACCAGCACCTACATTCGCTCCGGCACGACGACCTGTGGCGCCTATGAGGTGCCTTATTCCGCGACCAGCACGGGCTATCCACCGGCCCAGCGCTGCAACATCCTCGCTGGCTGCCAGTTGCTCTCGCCGCCACGCTCCACGCTCGACAAGATCGCCGTGCAGATCACCTACCGCCACACACCCGTTACGCCACTGCGCGAGCTGCTTGGCATGTTCGGTGGCGACGGCAGCCTTGGCTTCGCGTGGACGTTCTCGGAGCGAAGCGCCTCGCGCATGGAACCAGTCCAGTGAGTCGCTGCGCGGAGCGGGGACAAAGCCTCGTCGAGTTCACGATGATCCTGCCCGTCCTGCTGATCCTGGTTTTCGGCATGCTCGACTTTGGCCTTGCGTTCAGCGACAAGCTGACCCTCGGCAACGCCACCCGTGAGGGGACGCGGATCGGATCGGCGTTGGTCACCGGCAGCTCGACGCCCTGCACGGGCGATCCGAGCGCCGTCGACGTCACGATCATCGCTTCGATCCAGAACATCCTCCGCTCGAGCGGCTCCAATCTCGACATGGGGCACATCGTCTCGATCCGCATCTTCAGGGCCAACGCCGCTGGTAAGGCGGTCGGTGGCGACGTGAACGTCTGGCAGTACACGCCAGGCAGCGGACCGGACGCCGATCCAGGGCCGGGCACGGAGAAGCTCGATTTCAGCCCGTCATCGGTCGCCTGGCCCGCATGCCGGCGTGACAACAACATAAATGCCCCCGATTCGCTCGGCGTGAGCATCGATTACCAGTACCGGTTGCAGACGCCCCTGGGCGCCATCCTCGCATTCCTAGGCGGCCGGACCGAAGCCAGCATGGCCATCGCCGATGACACGGTAATGGCTCTCAACCCGACGAACTGATGCGATCACCCCCCGCGCGCGAACACGAGCGAGGCCAGGTGCTGGTGTTCTTCGTGATCCTCTCGGTTCTGATCATCGGGCTGGTCGCCGTGGTCATCGACGTCGCCTGGTTCTGGACCAATCAGCAGCAGATGCAGAAGGCGGCCGACGCAGGTGCGCTCGCCGGAGCGGTCTACCTGCCGGGTGATACGAACCGTGCCTACTCCTCAGCCCGTGCCGAAGCGACCAAGAACGGGTACACCGGCGGTCAAGCCGGAGTTAGCGTGGACCCTGAGCAGGATCCGGCCAACCGTCGCCGCCTGCGGGTGACCATCACGGGCCCGGTCAACTCCTTCTTCGCGCGCGTCTTCTGCGTCGTCACGGCCTGCACTGAGCAGGTCACGGTGCGCGTCACCGCACTTGCGGAGTTCGTGCTGCCCGTCCCCATGGGCAGTCCGCAGAACTATTTCGGCGTCGGCTTCATGGTCGACGCCACGGAGACGAGTGCCCCGGGCAGCAGCACCCGGTCGGCGTCCAGCTTCGATTCAGGTGGTGGCTGGTCCAACCCGGGCAACGTCTACACCAACAACGATGCCTACGCGACGGCCTCCACCAGCGGCTCGGCGCAACGGTGGGCGGGCTATGGCCTTGATGCCACCATCCCGTCCGGGGCCACGATCGACGCCGTCCAGGTCTTGTTGAGCGACCTCTTCCTCGGTGGCAACGGGATCTCGTCGGCCTGCCGCGTAAACGTGGATCTGTCGTGGGACAACGGCTCCACGTGGTCGTCGGTGCAGCAAACCGGGACGCTCAACGCGAGCACGACGGCGGACTACATCGTCGGCTCTGCCGCCGACACCGCCGGCTGGGGGAGCCACACCTGGACAGCCGCCGAATTCAGCAGCTTCCGTGTCCGGCTGACCTGGATCGATGGGGTAACCGGTTGCTCGTCGTCACGATCCGTGTCACTCGATCAGCTCCAGGTGACGGTCCACTACACCTCGTCGAGCGTCAGCACCGGGCCGGTCGCCGTCGATGGCCCCGACGGCACGGCACTCGCACCACAGAACTTCTGGGCAGCGATGAACAGCCAGGGCGCGCCCAACATCCAGGGCGACGCATACATGACCGAATACGAGACCCGCGGTGGCGCCTTCAACCGGAACGATGGGACCGATCCGGACGGCCGCTACGCGCCGGACGAGTACTACAACTATGCGGTCGAGATTCCTGCTGGCGGGAATGGCGAGGTGTGGATATTTGACCCTGGCTTCTGCGACTCGGCCTCGGCTGGGCTGGGCACCGGCGAGTTTTGGACCGTCGGGCCACCAAACGGCAACAAAGCGCGCTTTCCCGTCAGCTCGTACTTCGATCTCTACGACACCAAGGACACGCCCTATGACCTCAATGACGACGTGCTATGGGCCTCCTCGAACACTCGGTTCGAACAGCTCGACTTCGAGGATCACGGACTGGGCCGCGCGGTCGGACACCGGCCAACGGAGCCGGACTGCAGCGGCGAGACGTGGCATCACAACTGGTGGCGCCTGGCGAGCGGCCTGCCCGGCGGTCGAACCTACCGCCTGCACACCTACTCGACCGACCCAAACCGACCCGGAGACCAGCGCAACACCACTGCCCACAACGCATTCGCCTTCTGGGCCGGCTCGAGCAGCGGGACGCCGCGCATCTACGGCATTGGCGCGATGGAGGCTTACGTGCGGCTGCCGGGCGGACAGGCATCCGAGTTCTATCTGGCCCAGGTCGAGGCCGCGCATGCCGGCAAGACGATGCAGATCGACCTTTGGGATCCGGGCGACACGGGCGCCCTGTCCGCGTCGCTGCAGATCCTCAAGCCGACTACGAGCGGCTACGTGCCAGCGACGTTCAGCTATAGCGCGCGACGCGAGAGCTCCGGTGGCTCGACCTGCGACAGCCGCAGCGGCACGTCGGTCACCTCGGTCACCACCAACACTGGCGGCACGAGCCTGTTCAACGGCTGCTGGCTGACGGTGACGCTCAGCTTGCCGGCCGACTACGACGCTCCGCACCCCTCATCTGACACGGTCACCAGCGAGGGCGGGTGGTGGAAGATCCGCTACTCGATGGGCGGTAGCCGCAGCTCGTACTCGACGGATCTCACCACCTGGCAGGTCGGCATCCGCGGCAGCCCGGTCCACCTGATACCGGCACGTTAGGTCTTCGCAGGCGACCTAGCGGATGAGCTGGACGCCGAGGATCGGCTCCTCTAGGCAATCGGGCACGTCATCGCCGTCTGTGCCGGTCTGGCCGCACGGGTCGTACTTGTTCACGCGGCCTTCCATGATGTAACGCACGAACCAGCCCTTGAAGCAGCTCGTCGAGCCATTGCCGCCGCCGTTGGGGACTCCCGGGAGCGAGTTGCACGGGCCGCTGTTGTCGCCCTGGATGTACGCGCGATCGAGCAGGAACATCGCGAAGCGCGGGATGTGGTAGTAGAGGTTGTTGCCGTTGCCGGGGTCAGTGCAGTCGGCGGGCAGACCGGTGGAAGGCACGTCGCGGCAGGTCGAGTCAAACATCGGGATCAGGATCACCTGGCCGTCGTAGGTGTTAACCGCGTCATCGACGTTGTTGCTGTTGCCGGTGCTGGTATGCAGCCAGACGGGCAGGTCGAAGGTTTCGTTGCAGGGACCCAGAATCTGCTCGCGCAGCGTCCCGCCGCACTCGAGATCGAGCCAGCCAACACCGCCGGGCCCGTTCTTGCAGAGGGGGACGATGGATTCGTACCGGCCGCTGCTGTCGGCAAGCGCGGTCTGCAGGCTGGTGATGGGCCAGTCGATGCCAATGCGCATAGGCCGCCCAGTCCCGTCGCACGCAGTGATGGGGATGGAAAAGGTGACGGGCATCACGCCACAGCCGTCGGTCGCGGCACAGATGCTGCGCAGCGAACCCGCGACGGCGGTGGCCGACGCGCCGGCTGTCCAGGTGTTCTGGCCCATGATCGATGCGAGGAACGTGTCGAACGTTCGCTGGCCGTTGGCCTGGATGCCCGCTGCGTCAAGCGGAATTGAGCCGCCGCGCCCGACAGTCCCAAGCGTGCTGCCTTCGAACGAGATGTAGTAGGACGTTGCCATCGACGAGCCGTTATTGCCGAACGCGGCCCTCATGGCGGCGTCCACGTCCGAATCCGTGCGCGTCGATCCCGCCATCTTCTCGGCGATTACCACGGCCCCGGCAAACGCCGCCGAGTCGCTCGCGTTCTGGGTGCCGCGCTGCTGCGCCATGGCGTTGCCGCCATCGATCACCATCGCCGTCGCGCCCAGGATGACGGACATGCTGATCGCCATGACCACCAGGGCCTGGCCGCGCTGCCCGATCCGCTGTGGCCCGCCGTTCATGGACATGTCGTCTTGCCCTCACTTGGACACACGTAGTCGATCGGCCCGATGCTGGTCGAGCTGAGCGAGATGGTCGGCAGGAAGATGCCGATGAACGGGGTCATGGGCGCGTAGGACTTCGACGCGGTGACGATGGCCAGGCAGCCAATCACCCGGGTCGACAACGGACAGTTGTTCGTGGACGGCGACGCGCAGCCAGTCTCGGTCGTGGTTGCTGTCTTGAAGCACACCGTCACATCACTCGATCCCAAGCCGATCGTCGGCGCCGCCGCAATGGCCATGGCCTTCACGCGGTCCGTGTCCTGGTCGACGATGGCGGTGCGGTTGGCCTGGCGCGCGGCCTGGGCGAGGGTGTTGTAGGTGAAGACCGCCCGGCCCAGGTCGAACAGGCCCAGCACGACCATCGTGATTACCGGCAGGATGAGCGCGAACTCGACCATCGACTGGCCGCGCTGCTTCTTGGGCCGGCTCATGGCCCGACCGTGATCGTGGCGCCAGAGCAGCCGCCGGGCGGGTTGACCAGGCCACCCACGAGTGACTGATAGGCGATCTTGTAGTTGCCCGTGCCGTTGAGCGTGGTCATGTTGCCCGAGCTGAAGCCCGCCGCAACCCATGAAGCGGGAGCCTCGTTCTTGCGCACCCCGGCGAACGAGGGCACCTTGCACGATGAGAGCACGTAGTTGAAGCGACTGACGGTCTGGCCATCAACGGTGAGCGAAACGCTGTAGGTGCCGTGGGCCGCGTAGCCGTAGCTGACCGTCGCGGAGCACGCGTTGGACGATCCACCGTCGCCGAACGACCAGGTGCAAGCGCCCTGGTCGCCGGTGGTCGTGTTGTAGAAGGTGACCCACAGCTGCGGCACGCCGATGATCTGAGTGCCGTCGCTGCCGCCACCTGAAGAGTCGGTGCTGGTGGGCGTGCCGTAGAAGCTGACGACAGTGACACCCGGGGTAGCGCTTGGCGCCGGCGTGGCGGACGACCCAGGCGTGGGCGTCGGTCCCGATGTGCCCGTGGGTGCCGGGCTGGGGCTGTTGGTCGGGCCGGCGGTGGGCGTCGGAGCAGATGTCGGTCCTGGAGTCGGGCTTGGCGACGGCGCATTGCCGCCGATCACGCCCGAGTCGGGCGATCCGAAGCGAATAGTGAAGACGGCGTTGGACGTGACAGTGAGCGCGTTGTCCTTAAAGTCCTCCGGCGGATTCGGCAGCAGTCCGAGCCGTTCGCCAACGTCCAGGATTCCGCCGATGAACAGCGTCTGGAAGCCACAGCTGAGCTGAACCTGGACACGCGAGCCAACCGCGTATGAACCATCGAGGAACGTCGGCTCGGGCAACGGGGTGGGCAAGGTGCAATCGATACCCTGGGCGTCACGCGCCATGAGCTGGCGGTAGCGCAGCTGCACCGCCGCGTTGCCGCTCCCCTGCCACGCGTCGGGATTGCCCGCGGCGAAATTCGCGCCGATCCGGGCAACGTTGGTGAGATCCACCCAGCCCAGGTAGACACGACCGAAGTCGACGGCCACGAGCAGCACGACGAGCAGCGCCGGCACGACGATGGCGAATTCGACCAGGCTCTGCCCCGAGCTCTTGCCCGAAGGCGAGCGCGCGCGCACGGCGTGAAGAGGCACGAGTGGAGTACACATCTACGCGCGCGCGTTGGCGGTTCCACGATGGTCTCGGAGTACCACGCCAATTGTCCGGTGCAGGCGCGCAACGCCCGGACTGACGATCCTGCCCTAATCGCGGGCTAGAAATGCCTCCAGCGCATCCGCCAGCGCGTCCTCGACCACGGCCCGCGTCTCGTCCATGGCGCCCTCCGTGGACAAGTGTCGAATGCCCGGGCGGTCGCCCAGCATCTGCGTCAGTCGCGCGGCGAGTTGTGGCCCCTGGGCGGCGAGCCGGCGCTCGACGTCAGCTGACGGCGTTCCGCGGTAGGCCAAGCGCGCACGTTGTGTTGCCTCCGAGCACTCAACCAGCCACACCTCGTCGCATTGATCCGCCAGGCCGCCCTCGACGAGCTTGATCGCCTCAACCGCGACGAACGGCACGTTGTCTCGCTCTGCTGCGGCGAGTTGCGCGTTGAACAGCTGCCGGACATGCGGGTGGACGATCTGCTCCAGGTCGCTCAGAGCGGCTTCGTCGTTGAACACGATTGCCGCGAGCGCCGCGCGGTCGAGCTCGCCTTTGGCGCTGAACACACTGTCGCCAAAGCGCTCGCGGATCTGGACAATCGCTGGGCCACCGGGCGCGCTCGCCTCGCGCGACAGGGCGTCGGCATCGATGACCGTTCCGCCCAGCTCGGCCAGCACGCGCGCAACATTCGATTTGCCGCAGCCGATTGAACCGGTCAGCCCGATCAGGAAGGGGCGGCTGGCGCTGCCGGCGGCGTTCATCAGCGTGGCGCCTGATCGGCCAGAACGAGCCAGGCGTCTTCGGCTTGGGCCAGCGCGGCATCGACATCAGCCAGCTCACTGCTGACCCGGCGCAGCTCCACGAAGTTGGACTGAACCCGCGGGTCGCTCAGGGCCAGCTCCAGCTGGCTTTTGCGCAGGCCGAGCCGCGTCAGGTCATCCTCGACCACCTGCCGGCGGCGGCGGTAGGCATCCTTCGAGAGTCGCGGCAACGGGGCCTTGGCGGCGGCACGGCCGTTGCCATTGGCGCCACTCTTGGCGGACGCCGCAACCGTCTTGCTCCTTGACGGTGGTGGGGCCCCTTTCGCCTGCGCCTGGTCGGGCGTCCAGCCTGCCGCGACGGCCGCGCGCCATTCGCCAAAGCCGCCCACAAACCGCGCCACGCTCGCCGGCGCGCCCGGCTTGGGATCGCTCACGATCCACAGCTCGTTGCACACAGCCTCGAGCAGACGCCGGTCGTGGGACACGACGATGACCGTGCCGGGCGCGCTCCGCAGGAACGACTCGAGCGCCTCGCGCGCCGGGATGTCGAGATGGTTCGTCGGCTCGTCCAGCAGCAGCAGGTTCGCCGCGAGGAGACCGACCAGCGCCAGCTCCAGGCGCGATCGCTCCCCGCCGGACAGGACGTCGACCGTCTTGAAGACGTCATCGCCGCGGAACAGGAAACGCGCCAGGTACGAGCGTGCCGGCCCCTCGTCGAGCCCGCCGCGCGTGACCATCGTGTCAAGCACGCTGATGCCGGCGAGCGCCTCGGCGCGGATCTGGGCGAGATAGCCGACCTGGACCTTGTGGCCCAGCCGGATGAAGCCCGACAGCGGCGCGAGCTCGCCGTCAATCGTGCGCATCAGCGTCGTCTTGCCCGAGCCGTTCGCGCCCACCAGGCCGATGCGCACGCCGCGCCGCGCCTCGAGTCGGTCAACCGTCACGACCGGCCGGCCCGGGTACCCGGCCACCAACTCGTCGAGGTCGAGTGCCACGTCACCGGAGCGCGCGGTGGGCTGCCGGGCAAGCCCGTCGAGCGACAGGGCTGTCGCCGGCAGGCGCCGGGGCGCCGCCTGGGCTGCTTCCTGCGCTGCCTCCAGGCGCCGCTCGTGCTCGTGCATCTTGCTGAACTTGCGGTGGCTGCGATATGTCTGGACGAGCTCCCGCTCGCGCTTGATGGTCGCGGCACCGACGTCGCTCTCAAGGCGGTTGCGGGCGTCGCGCTCCTCGCGCTGCGCCAGGTACGCGGAATAGTTGCCGCGGAAAGGCTCGAGGCGGCGGTCGCGCAGCTCCCAGATGCGGCCCACCACCGCATCGAGGAATGCCCGGTCGTGCGATGCCACGAGGAGGGCCCCTGGCCGCGCTGCCAGTGTCGTCTCCAGCCATTCGATCGCGGCCACGTCGAGGTGATTAGTCGGCTCATCGAGCATCAGCAAGTCAAGCTCAGCCACCAGCAGGCGGGCCATGGCAGCGCGCGTCTGCTGGCCACCCGACAGGGCAGTCGGAGGTCGATCCCAGTCGGTCCGGGCGAAGCCAAGGCCTGAGAGCGCGGCGTCAACCCGGACGTCGAGCGAGTAGCCCTCGCGCAGCTCGAACTGCTCGCGCAGGTGGGCGTACTCGGGCGATTCGACTGCCGCCGGACCGGCCGACTCGAGCTCCGCCAGCCGACGCTCCATCCTTTCCAGCTCCCCCGCCCCGGCGCGCACCGCGGCGCGCAGCGAGGGGGCGGCGACGACCGCGGCGTCGAGATTTGTTTCCTGGGTCAGCAGCCCGATCGTCAGGCCGCGCTTGCGCTGAACCGTGCCCGAATCGGGCGTATCCAAGCCAGCACAGATGCGCAGCAGGGTTGTCTTGCCCGCCCCGTTTGCACCAACCATGCCGATCTTGTCGGCGTGAGCGATCGACGCGTTGATCGAGTCGAGGATGACCAGTGTGCCAATCTCGCGCCGGACGGCCGACAGTCGCAGTATCGCCATCAGCGAACGCTCGCCAGCAGCTTGACTGTCGCGGCGCTGCGCTCGCGCGCGGGCAGGCGCTGGCACCACGAGCAGAAATGGGTCGAGCGCGCGCCGATGACCATGCGCCGGGTTGGCCGGCCACAGCGCGGACACGGCTTGCCGGTCCGGCCGTAGACGTTCAGGAAGTGCTGCATCTGGCCGCTCCCCTCCGGAGCGCGGTACGAGTCGACACTCGAGCCGCGCCGGCCGATGGCCTCGTTGAGCACATCGCGCAGCCCCACGTACAGGTCGCGCGCCTGGGCGCCGCTCAACCCAGCGGCGCTGCGCAGCGGATGCAGGCGCGCCCGCCAGAGCGCTTCGTCAGCGTAGATGTTGCCCACACCGGCGAGGAACTCCTGGTTCATCAGCAGGGTCTTCAGTCGTGCCTTGCGCGAGCGCAGTAGGCGCGCGAACTCGCGCGCCGTCAGCTCCTCTGATAGCGGCTCGGGACCCAAGGCGCCCAGCACCGCAGCGGCTTCCGCGGGCGTGTACAGGGCGACCCGGCCGAACTTGCGCGTGTCGCGCAAGCGCAGCTCGCGGCCGTCGTCCAGGCTGAACCGCGCGTGGACATGCTTGTCGCGCGGCGCATCCGGCGCGACCACGTCGAGCTGGCCGGTCATCTTGACCTGGATCGCCATGACCGCGGGCCCGGCTTTGGCGCTGCGCGGCCCGCCCGCCGGGCCCAGGTTGACCACGATCCACTTCGCGCGTCGCTCTACGGACATGATCTCGCGGCCCCGGACGCCGGCCTTGAACTCGTCGACCGACGGATGCTTGACCTGGCGCGGCCAGTCGAGCCACGCGCTCGTGATCGTGCGGCCGACCAGGTCGGGCCGCAGCTCACGCGCGATCGTCTCTACTTCGGGCAGCTCGGGCACGACGCTCGCCTACTCGGCGGGGAGTGGCGTGAGCGACTCCCAGTCGGTGCCGCTTGTCATCTCGACGGTGAGCGGCACGTCGAGCTTAACCGCGCTCTCCATCTCCTCGCGCACGACCGGGGCGATCGCCGCCAGCTCATCGCGCGGCACCTCGAGCAGCAGCTCGTCGTGGACCTGGAGCAGCATCCGCGCGTGCGAGCCCTCGCGGGCGAGCCGGTCGTACAGCCGGATCATCGCGATCTTGACGATGTCCGCGGCCGTGCCCTGGATGGGCATGTTGATCGCCATCCGCTCGCCCGCGCCGCGGAGCGCGCCGTTGCGCGCCTGGAGCTCGGGGATCCAGCGGCGCCGGCCGAACAGCGTCGAGACGTAGCCCTGTTCCTTGGCAATCTCCTTGATGTGCATCATGTAGTAGCTGATGCCGGAGTACGCGGCGAAGTAACTGCTTATGAACTCCTGCGCCTCCTGGCGCGGAATGTTGGCCCGGCTGGACAGGCCAAAGTCGCTCATCCCGTAGGCGAGCCCGAAGTTGACCATCTTGGCCATCGAGCGCTCGTCCTTGGTCACGTCTGCGGCATCCTTGTGGAGTACCCGCGCGGCCGTTTCGCGATGGATATCGGCACGGCGCTCGAACGCCTCGCGCAGGTGGATGTCACCGGACACGTGGGCAATGATGCGCAACTCGATCTGGCTGTAGTCGGCCGCCAGCAGCACCACGTCTGGGCCGCCGGCGACGAAGGCATGGCGGATCTTCCGCCCGAGCTCCGAGCGGATGGGGATGTTCTGGAGATTGGGATCGGTCGAGCTCAATCGGCCGGTCGAAGCGATCGCCTGGTGGAAGGTGGTGTGCAACCGGCCCGTGTGCGGGTCGAGCAGCAGCGGCAAGGCCTCGACATAAGTGCTGCGCAGCTTGGTGTATGTCCGCCAATCGAGGATCTTGTCGATCGCCGGGTGCGCCGG
This sequence comes from Chloroflexota bacterium, assembly GCA_027346765.1. The sequence continues at coordinate 11,046 of DAIERN010000009.1, forward strand.
GCGCAGATCCTCGAGCACGGTCGCGTCCGTTGAAAAACCGGTCTTGGTGCGCCGGCCGCGCGGCAGGTTGAGCTCGTAGAACAGCACCTGCTCGAGTTGCTTGGGGCTGCCGATCGTGAATTGGTGGCCGACTGCCTCGTAGACCTCCTGCTCCAGCCGGGCGATCTCCACGCTGAACGTCGTCGACAGCTCCGCCAGCGCGGCGCGGTCGATGGCCACGCCCACCGCCTCCATCGAAGCGAGCACCGGGATGAGCGGCAGCTCGACCTCGCGCAGCAGCTTGGCCAGGCCCGCGTTCTCCGCGAGGTCGTGCTCGATGGGCTCGCGCACGGCGGCCACCGCGGCCGCCTGGAGAGCGGCGTGGTCGGCGCCGCCCAGGCTGCCGTCCGGTGGCAGCTCGATCTCGAGCCGCTCCGACGAGATGCCGGCGAGCGTCTGGCTGCGCAGCGCGGCGTTGAGCACGTACGCGGCGATCTGGGTGTCGAGCGCTGCCGCGGGCAGGTCGCGCGCCGCGTGCAGGATGTTGGCGGTCGCGCCCGGGTCCCGCCGCGCCAGCTGCCATACGAGCAGCTGCTTGAGCTCGTGGCCCACGAGCGGCTTGCCACTGGCGAGCACCAGGTCCGCGAGCTCCGGGGCGCGGGTCGCGTCGGCAGTGACGATGCGCCCGGCGGCGTCGGCCACGGCGATTCCCAGCAACTCTCCCCGCCGGGGCCGCACATCCGTCAAGGCCCAACCGACCGTGAGCTCAGGTTGTGCGGCCAGCCACGCGGCAATCTCCGTGGCTTGATCAAAGCGATCGGCGCGAGCCGGGTCGCGCAACAGAGCCACCAGCCGCCCGCGTGCGCCGCCTTGTTCAGCCACCGCCGCTTCGATCGCCGGCCTTTCCGCCACCGCGACGGCCGTTTCCTGTTGCGCCGCGAAATCCAGGCTGAGCTGCATCCCGCCGCGTTCGCCACTGGCGGCGCGCTGCGCGGCGCTGGGACGACCCGCGACCTGCACCGCGGGCACCGGCGCGCTCCGATCGGCGTCGCGCAGCAGGTCGCCCGGGGCGCGCGCGTCCTCGCCGGTCATCCCCGGCAGCCGCTCCACGAGCGAACGGAACTCGTACTCGCGGAAGAGTCGCAGCACTTCCTGCCGGTCGTATTCGCCCAGCCGGGCGCTCTCGAGGTCGAGCTCGATCGGGATGTCCGGCCGGACCATGACCAGGTCGCGCCAGCGGTACACGTCCTCACGGTTGTCGGCCAGCTTCGCGCGGAGCTTCTCGGGCATCACCTGGTCGATGTGCTCATAGATGCCGTCGATCGAGCCCCAGTCGATGACGAGCTTCGCCGCGGTCTTCTCGCCCACCCCGGCGATGCCCGGGATGTTGTCCGTGGTGTCGCCCTTGAGCGCCTTGAAGTCGATCATCTGCTCAGGCCGGAGGCCATAACGCTCCATGACCTGCGCCGGGTCGTAGAAGGTCGTCTGCGCCACGCCGCCGCGCGTCGTCATGAGCGTCGTGCGCTCACTCACCAACTGCAGCAGGTCCAGGTCACCGGACACGATCGTGGTCGCCACGTCGCGCGCCTCGGCCTGCTTGACGAGCGCCGCGATGAGATCGTCGGCCTCGTAGCCCTGAAGCTGGTAGATGGGTATGCCAAAGGCGTTGATGATCTCGCGCACGATCGGGAACTGGTCGCGCAGGTCATCGGGCATTTCGCGCCGGGTGGCCTTGTAGTCGGCGAACTGCTCATGGCGGAAGGTAGGGCCGGCGAGGTCGAAGCAGGCAATCACGTAGTCGGGCTTAACGTCCTGGAAACCGCGCAGGACGATGCTCCAGAAGCCGAACACAGCGTTTACGAGCTTGCCCTTGCTGGTCGTCAGCGGCGTATTCATCAGCGCGAAAAAGGCGCGATAAATCAGGCTGTTCGAGTCAAGGAGCATCAGCCGCGGCACGCTGCCGATTCTATCGGCCGGAGGCGGACTCACCCCCTTCTCGACAGCCGACCCGAACGCTAGCCTTGGCCGCCTTGAACCAGCCTCAGGCCGCCGTGATCGCGCCGCCCGCCCGGCGGCTCAACCTGCCTTTCCTGGCCGCGCTGGCGATCGTCATCGGCGCCTATGCCGTCGCCTTCCTGATCCTGCGTGCGCTCATGCCCAGTGATTTCGAGCAGATGGCGGGCACCATCGCGGCGCTTGCCCTGGGTGGCGGCGCATACGTGCAGCGCCAGATCGAGCGCCGCCTGCGCATTCCGGTCGGTCCCGTGCCGACGCGAGCCGGCTACCAGAAGCCCTGGGCAGTTCTCTTGGGCCTGTCCATCGTCGCGATCTGGCTGGCCCAATCGGCCAACCCGTTCCTGTCGTTGCGCGGCGGCCCGGCGACGGCGGTCTTCCTGAGCGTCGGCTCGCTCCTGACCGTGATTGCGCCCGCCACCGCCCTGGTGGTGGGCGTCGTCGTCGCGCAGCGGAGCGACCGCTGGCCGCTCGCCGTGACGTTGGTAGCGGTGGTTGCTGGCTGGCTCCTGGAAGGCGTCACGTTTGGCCTCGTAATTGGCTTCGCAACGAACACTGACCCGGGGCTCATGCCGCCAGGATTGGACATGCCGCCCAATCCGGTGGATGTCTATGCCGGTGGCGGGCTGATCGGCTACCTGCTCGCGAGCGAATTGCCGCTGCTCATCGGGGCGGCGATGCTGGGCCATTGGTATGGCACGCGGACTCGGCTCCAGGCGTACCTGGGCGGGCTGCTCCGGGACGTCGAGCCGGACGACCGCGATGCCATCGTCGACATGGCTTATGAAGCCGCGCGAGCGCGCCGCTCAGAGGATCAGCGCAGCAGCGGGTCGTAGTACCGGCGGCGCGCGGCGTACAGCAGCGCGAGGACCAACAGCGCGACGAGCGTCACCAGGATGCCGGCAATCAGGATCACGTCGCGCAACCCATTGGTCGCGCCCGGCAGAGGGCGGTTCAGATCATTGCCTACGCCTGACTTGCCAGTTGTCGGCTGAGGCTGCTGGTTCGGCTGCTGCTCCGCGGGTGCGTCGGTCTGCTGCTCGAGGTAGGCGTTGTCGATCTGGCCGCCCGCCGTGGACTCGGCGCCCGCGTCGCCCGGGTTCAAGACGGCGATGCCCGGAGACACCTGGGCACCGGGGCTGCCGGCGCGCACGTCCGTCGGCGACATAGGTGTCGATGGCCCTTCCGCGATCGGCGCAGTCGTTGCGAAGAAAGTGGCGCTGGGCGCGTTTCCGGCGGCGCCAAGGATGGGCAGCGCGCCGACGACGCTCATAACCAGGCCGACCGACAGAGCGACGGCGGCGACGGGGCGCACGGTCGCCCAGCCCGAGCCGGTGATCGAGCGGAGCCAGCGATCCAGGCGTGAGCCGCGCATCCGCGCGGCCTGTTCGCTGGTAATGCGGAAATCGCGCGTGCGCGGCGTTGCCGGCAGCTGCGCTACCGATGCGGAGATGGCGGTTATGTCGGCCGCCAGGGCGGCGCATTCGGAACAGCGCCGCACCAGGTCGCGCGCCTCATGTTCCTGGGCGCCAGTGGCGTCGCCCGCGGCAAAACGCGCCACGAGCAGACGATCGTGACGACGATGTTCGGCGGCAAGAGAGCGGTTATTGGGCACGGCCATCTGACGCCTCTACTCCCGTAGCAGTTCCATGTTGTCGCCGAGCAGATCGCGCAGGGCGAGGCGCCCGCGGTGGATGCGCGATTTGACCGTCCCGAGCGACACGCCGGTTATGTCGGCGATCTCCTGGTAGTCGAAACCCTCGACGTCGTACATCACGATCGCGGTGCGCTGATCCGAGGTGATCTCGGCGAGCGCCTCAGACAGGACGCGCTGCGTGTGGTGCTTCATCGCCGAACGCTCAGGCGACGCCTCCTCGCCGGCCGGCGGCTGCCACGCGTCGTCTTCCCACTCGGGGTACGGGTCAGCCGGGCGGCGCTTGCGGTAGCGCAGCACGTCGGTCGCCGCATTGAGCGCGATCCGTGTCAGCCAAGACCGGAATGAGTCGCCCCGGAAGCGGTCGAGGTTGCGGTAACACGAGAACAACGCTTCCTGGACGGCGTCGGCCGCCGAATCGCGGTCGTGCACGACGCGAACCACCAGGGCGAAAAGGTAGTCCTGGTAGTGCAGCACGATCTCGTTGAAGGCCTCGAGATCGCCGCCGACCGCGCGCTCGACCAGCGCCTTGTCGCGGGCATGCTGGAGCGCGTCGGTGGGCTTTATGACGCGGTTCCTCTGGGCGTCGGCGGCCCCGGCTGCGGGGTCGACGCCGGGCAACGAATCGGACGGCGTCGCGTCGACCATCTCCCTCACGGATGCGAAGTCCCCCAGGCGCCCTGAACCGCGCCCGAGTCTAGCATCGGACGCTTCCCTGGCCTCGTGTCCCTCAGCTCTTCGCGCCGATGAACTCGTCGAGGATCGCCACGCTCGCACGCCTGGCCACAGAGATGTTCCAGCGATTGCTCGGTCGGCAGTCAACTCCGATCAGACCGCAGGCCCAGACAAATAGTTCCCGAATGTCGTCCGAATGGTTGGTGAAGAAGTACCTGGGATACGAATAGGAGCGGCCCGCTGAGCTCTTGACCCTGTTTGTAGCCCGGCAGCCATCGCTGTGGATCAGGCCCTTGACAAACTCACGGGGAAAGAGCTCGACGAGCACCCGCTGCCACGCCGCCAACTGGATTCGCCTCAGGTGCTTAGGGCCCGGGCCGTGTTGGGGAAAGACGCAAATCCAATGCTTCCAGTGCGAGGTGATTTCAACGCATCCCACCTTCTGGACGATCGCGACTTGACGCGACCCGATGTCCCGCATCGCTGCACTGCACAGGCCGATAAGACCGGCATAGTTCTCGTCCTGGAATATCCGCAGCTTCCAGACGTTCCTTGGCATGCGGGTGAGCATGCCATCGCCCAAGTACACGCCCACCAGGTACACGTACGTCGGACCCAGTAGGCGCTCGTCTATGCAGCGGCCTGAGTCACGAGGTATTGCTTCGCAGGGCACCCAGGGGGCAAGTGGTGCGGCGGGTGGGAGTTGAACCCACAAGTCCTTGCGGACGATTGATTTTGAATCAATTGCGTTTGCCATTTCGCCACCGCCGCCGGCATTTGGGAATATACGCGCTGGTACAGTATCGCACAGATGTTCTATATCCTCAAGCGTGAAATGCAACCCGGTTGCTACGCGAACCTAGGCTTCGAATGAGTGCCGGAACCGGGCCGCGGCCTACCTTGGGAGGCGTTGCTTTCGCTCCCCAAGGAGGCAGGCAAGAACATGGCTGGATTGCTCTGGACGATCCTTGTCGTCCTGGTCGTTTTGTGGTTGATCGGCTTCGTCGGCGGCATCGGCGGCGGGCTGATTCACCTGCTGCTGGTGGTCGCGGTGATCATCCTGGTCTTCAACCTGTTGTCGGGACGAAGCATCGTCTGACGACCGGAAAGCATCTACTCCGCTAGAGACTGGTCGGACCGCCGCCTAGCCTTTATCTTTGTCCGCCCAACCGGCCAGGAGGTAGCTCGTAGTGTTCCAATCCTCAGCTTTCGAATTCACCAGGCGCCCCAGGCATTGGCATGGCGACGACGAATGGGCGGATATGGAGGAAGTCACCCCGGCTCACGACAGTGCCGAAGGTGATCCCGAGCGCTCTTGGGCAAAGGGCCGCATCTTCAAGTGCTCGAGCTGCGACGAGCAGTTCCTGGTACCTGAGCCGGAGGATGCGCCGCCCAGCCAGCAGCGCTAGGCCAAACTAAGCCGCACGGTCCGCGGCCCCAGCCGCCGGCTCATCATCGCCAGCAGCTCGGCGTCATAAGCGACCCGCACGCGCAGCTCCATACGTTGAACACGGCCGCCGCCCGCGGGGATGTGCAGCACCAGCGGGGTGTCACCGGGCCGGGCGTGGACGATCTCGCGCAGCTGGACTTCCCGGCGGGTAGCCCGGGTGTCGGCGACGACGACGAAGTCGAGCAGCCTCTTGAAAGCCCCCGTCAGCTCGGCGTCCGTCGGGACCTTCATGGTGTCCCACGTCAGCGGGGCTC